>JBDSFC010000290.1:0-5034 GCA_039919745.1 Bacteroidia bacterium
ACCGGCGACAATGCAGCAACAACCGCCGCCATAGCTAAACAAATTGGATTTATTGGCTATGACAAAACTATTACCGGAGACGAGTTAATGAAATTAAATGACGATGAGTTAAAGGAAAAAGTTTTAAGTACTCAGATATTTACCCGCATGTTTCCGGATGCAAAATTAAAGATAATCAATGCCTTAAAAGCTAAAAATGAAATTGTAGCAATGACGGGAGATGGTGTAAATGACGGACCGGCTCTTAAGGCGGCGCACATTGGCATTGCAATGGGTAAAAAGGGAACCGAGATCGCCAAACAAGCTGCTTCACTTATTTTAGTAGACGATGATCTTTCCAAAATGGTAGATGCAGTTGCTATGGGAAGAAAGATTTACGCCAATTTAAAGAAGGCAATTCAATACATTATTTCTATACATATTCCCATTATTCTGACTGTTTTTGTGCCATTGGCTTTGGGATGGATCTACCCTAATATATTTTCTCCAATTCACATTATTTTTTTAGAATTGATTATGGGGCCAACCTGTTCAATCATTTACGAAAATGAGCCAATGGAAAAAAACATCATGCAACAAAAACCAAGACCTTTTTCAACCACTTTCTTTAACTGGAAAGAGCTTGCCACCAGTGTCTCACAGGGTTTAATGATCACAGTAGGAACACTCATCACTTATCAGTTAGCCGTATCAAGGGGTTATAGCGAATCGTTAACTAGAGCCATGGTCTTCACTGTTCTCATTACCGCTAATATTTTTTTAACTCTGGTTAACAGGTCATTTCATTATTCAATCTTTTCTACGATGCGATATAAAAACAATATGGTTTTAATTATTGTTGGCCTAACACTTGTCGTTTCCGGATTACTACTTTATCTTAAACCGCTTGCAGATTTCTTCCTTTTTGAAACATTGAACTTGTCACAGTTATTCACTTGCGTAGGTATTGGCTTAGTTTCTGTAATCTGGTTTGAAGGTATTAAGTGGGGGAAAAGACATTTCTCGTAATCATCTCCTGTTTTGTACTTCAACTTCCATTTTAAAAAACGTTTTATTGTATCGGTCTAGCAGTAGCCGGTAACTCCCGTATCTCGTAATAAACCAACGGTCTGACAATAATCATACATCCCATTGACTAGGCTCATGTTTACAGGGATCGGGTAATTACCTACTATTTTTTCTATTTATTGCCGTTTATTTAGATTCGAAATAAATTGTAAATTATACAAAATTTCTATAAATCTTACATCTGTAAGTATTTTCTTTCTTAGTGATTTTCAAAATTTTAGTTCCCTTTTATTTTTGTCAGTAATTGAAATAAATGTAGTAAGGTCTACTTAGCGATGTGATTTACAATAAAACGATATAGGATGTAATTTCTAGTACAAAATATTAATAACCTTTGTTATATTTTCCTAAATTAAAAAAAAAGAAAAAATATGTTTTATAAAAAAGATTGTGAAGAGTTAAACATAACACTAAGAGCACTCGCCTTTCAAAAGGTAGAGATAGAAACCCTTACAGATGAACTCACCATCCTTAAAAAAGACTTTACTTTGCAAAACACTGAAAAACAAAAAAGGGCGGAAGAATTAATGTTTGCAAATAAGGAACTTGCTTTTCAAAATAGTGAAAAACATAAAAGGGCTGAAGAGTTAATTCTCGCAAATACCGAACTTATTTTTCAAAAGGAGGAAAAAGCAAAACGAGCTGAAGAATTAACAATTGCATATAACGAACTTAAGAAAACAGAAGAATATTTAAAAGAATATATTAAAGGCCTGGAAGAAATAATGTTCATTACTTCACATAAAGTAAGACAACCGGTTGCACATATTCTTGGTATATCGAATCTCCTTGATGTGACAACAGAATATTCATTGGAGGAGTTAAAACAAATAGTTGGCTATGTTAAACACTCAGCAAATGCTCTCGAGGATTTCACAAAAGAGCTTTCGACATCTATGGTTGATATAAAAGCGAAAACGAACAAATAAAGCCCGGTACAATTTTATTTAAACAGGTGGACTTCGTATCTTAGATTTAAAATCTACTTGTAAATGAAGCACTTTAGAACTTGCCAGCAAAAAAACCGCCAAGGCCTCTTACAGGTTCGGTCTTTAATGATACGGATCCACTTTTAATATTTCCAAAAGGTATTACTTAATATTCGCTAGTCGATTAATTTTTTAGGTTTATCTATCATTTTAATAAAATAAAAACAGGCGGATTTTCACCTCGGCTTTTATCAAATTTGATCGTTTTTGATCAAAAGTACAAACGCTACAACCTGCATAAATATGGATAATCAAGATGGTCTTAGTTTAGGATAGTCTCCTCCTGAATACTGTTTTGCTCCGCTTTAGCAGGGCATTTTTAAAAGCAGATCTAAATTCGTCTTTTTAATTATTTGCATCAAGTAAAATATAAATGACTACTTTGGTATTGATCTTATTTTGATGTAGATATAGATCTTACTTTATACTTTTTTGAACCCTATGAAAACAAAACTATTTTTATTACTCTTTTGTTATTTGACACTTTCTGTTTTTTCACAAAATTTAAAATTTATAGACTCTTTACAGAACGTTGCGAAAGTTGCCAAAGAGGATACATCTAAATCAAATCTCCTTAATAAAATCTCATTTGCTTATTTAGAATTTGATCTCGAAAAGTCATTGGAATTTGCGAAAAGCTCCCTTACCCTATCAGAAAAAATAGACTATAAAAAAGGGATCGCAAATGCTTGTTTTTTAATGGGCAACATAAGTAATTACAAAGCAGAATACCTTGAAGCAATTACCTGGTTTAAAAGATCTTTAGCTATTAGAAAAGAGCTTTTTTTAATGTCAGACGTTGGCCAAACATACAGCAGTATAGGTTACTGCTACGAAGACATGGGTAATTTTCCGGAGGCTAAAAAAAATTACCTTGCCTCACTAAAAATTCGTGAACAATTAAAAGATAAAATGGGCATTGCCAGGTGCAATGCAAATATCGGGAACGTCTATTTTCAAACTCAAAATTTAGATGAAGCACTTAAATATTTGCTTCCCGCTTTAAAAGTATTTGAAGAATCTGGAGATAAAAGAATGATCGCATCTGCTTGCCACAACATAGGTACTATCTATATGTATCAAAATAAACCAGAGGCGTTAAATTTTTTACAAACTGCATTAAAAATTAACGAAGAAACAGGAAACAAGTTTTGGAACGCTCATAATCTGGGATCACTGAGTGAGCTATACACTAAACAAGGTAATTTAGCAGAAGCAGAAAAATGCTTAAAGAGTGCGCTTAACATATTAGAAGATACAGGGCAAAAAGATGGGGTGATAAACATCTATAATTTATTGGCAAAATTAAATATGTCTCAAAAGAAGTATGACGAATCAAGGGTAAACCTAAATAAGGCCCTGGAACTTGCAAACATGTCAAATAGTATTACAAGGCGTCAAATTTGTTACGAAAGTTTAACAGACTTAGAACAAGAACTTGGTAATTATAAAAAAGCAATGGGCTATTTTAAAATATCAGTTATGCTTCGCGATAGTATATATAACAAAGAGAATATAAAGAAAATGACCGAACAACAAATGCAATATAATTTTGATAAGAAAGAAACATTAACGAAAGAGGCGCAGGAAAAAAAGGATATTATCATTCAAAACGAAATTCAAAGTCAAAAAAATCTTCGTAATGGCTTTATTGGCGGCTTTATTTTAGTATTACTTGCAGCATCATTGTTCTTTTTTCAACGAAACAAAATTAATAAAGAAAAGAAAAGAAGCGATCAGCTTTTACATTTGGTAGAAGAAAAACATAAAGAAATAACAGATAGTATTAATTACGCTGAAAGAATACAGCGAAGTTTTATAGCAACCAAAGAAATACTTGCGGCAAATTTAAAAGATCATTTTGTTTTCTTTAAACCAAAAGCTATAGTAAGTGGCGATTTTTATTGGGCCGGTAAATTAAGTAACGGCAACTTTGTTTTAGCTACTGCTGATAGCACTGGTCACGGGGTACCGGGAGCAATTATGAGTTTACTAAATATTACAAGTTTAGAATCAGCAATAAAAGATGGCTTTACCGATCCATCGGAAATATTAAATGACACTCGCAAAACAATTATTGAACGTTTAAAAAAAGATGGTAGTGCCGAAGGAGGTAAAGATGGAATGGATGGAAGTTTGATCAGTTTTGATCTTAAAAACAATAAATTTACTTACTCCGCGGCCAACAATCCTGTTTGGGTAGTAAGAGAAAACCAGATCATTGAACTTGAGCCTGATAAAATGCCAATAGGTAAACACGACAAAGATCATATTTCATTTACCCAGCATGAGTTTTACTTGCAAAAAAATGATGTGGTTTATACACTAACCGATGGGATGCCCGACCAGTTTGGTGGGACAAAAGGAAAAAAGTTTATGTATAAAAACCTAAAAACACTTTTAATTTCCATTGCTAATTTATCAATGAACGAGCAAAAAACAATTCTTTTAAATTCCTTGAATGAATGGAAGGGTAATTTAGAACAAGTAGATGATATTACCTTGATCGGAGTTAGGGTATAATGTATTTAATCCAGGAAATTTTTTAACCCAGCATAAATGACTGAGATAACTTTACCGGCTAATACAAAAGGCTTATATTTTATTGGAATAAATAAAAATACCCTCCAGCAAAAAATGGAGCAGATAATTATACATTAGGGATTTTTTTTTTAATAATAAAAAACCTCCTAAACAATTACTTTAGGAGGTTTTAATTTTCACTATTCTAATTTTATTCGATCCCAATCTCAGCATCTGTCATGCAGGTAATACATTTTAGTGCCGGACGAGGTATTATCATGATCTCGAAAGGTTTTAAGCCTTTGGTCTTTTTATCATATTTAAGAGTGATCTTTACTTCTGATTTAATAGTAACACCGCCCCTAACCATTGGGTACCAAAGGTTCATATTGTTGATAGCCCCTTCTACTAATTTATTAACTATTACATCTGTTCCCGTAATAATTGTTTTTTT
>JBDSFC010000497.1:0-6577 GCA_039919745.1 Bacteroidia bacterium
TACTTTTTTGGCCGGCATCCCGGCTTCATCGTTTATAGTACCTTGGATTAACGTTAACGGAGTTTCTTTACGTTCCAAAAAAGTAGCCATGTAATTATCTTTTTCGCCTAAGCCATCTTCGCGGAAAGAAGAAAAATAAGCGGTCTTACCATTTGGGCTAACCATATAAAAAATGTCATCATCAGTTGTGTTTATCGGATAGCCTACGTTAACAGGCTCAGACCAGTTGCCATCGTATGAAAGCAAGCTTGTAAAAATATCAAAGCCACCCATGGTATTATGACCATTAGAACTAAAAGATAATGTAACGCCGTCAGGATGAATAGATGGAGCATCTTCATCGTATGTTGTATTGATGTTAGCGCCAAGGTTTATAGCTTTGCCCCAGTCGCCATCTGATCCACGTTTACTAACATAAAGATCTAAACCACCAAACCCACCGGGCTTGTTGCTTGAAAAATATAAACTGTTTCCATCTGCCGAAATAAAAGCACTGGGCTCCCAATGGTTGGTATTGATGTTGTCGTTTAATTTAACAGGCTTAGTCCAAACATCCCCATCTAACGAGGTAGAATAAATATTTCCATCACCCATATCATCTTTGTAAATAAGAATCATTTGTGCGTCAGGCGAAACACCTACAGTTGCTTCATGTGATTCAGTATTAATGGGCGCGCCAATATTTTGGGCTGCAGACCAACCTGTTTTTGTTTTAGAAGATGTGTATATATCTTCCATATAATTTCCTTCGTTATCTTTTTCACCACCTGTTGTTTGTGGTCTGCGTGAAGTAAAGAAAAGCGTATTTTGATCAGCAGAAAAAATCGCCGAATAATCTGCATAGGGTGAATTTACGGTATTACTTAAATTTTGTATTTTTATTTTTATAGGGGCAGCGACTAAACGTTTACCTGTATTGCACATATCTATTTTGCGGTTAGTTTCTGCCAGTAAAGTTATATCCGCAGCATTGTTTTGTTCCATTACGCTTATGTATTTCTTGTAAGCTACAATGGCTTTATCAAATTCGTAATTCCAATGGTAGGCATCGCCTAAATATTTATAGGCAATAAGCGGTGCGTTTTTTTCTTTATACGAACTGCCTTTATAATCGTTTGAGACAGATGTAACCGCTTTACTAAAATACGCGATGGATTTTAATCTTTCTCGTCTTGCATTTTGGTAACACACGCCTATTTTAAAGGCCAGGTTCATGTTGGTTGGATCTTGTTTATAAAGGTTAAGAAACACAGGTAATACTTCTGCATAGGCACCTTTTGTAGAGGTTAATGATTCACTTTTACTATCTGATATTTTAGAGAATATCTTTTCAGCATCATCAAACTCTTTTTCAAAGCTTGGGCTTTTGGTTTGTGCTCTACCGGTAATGCTTAATAAAAATGTAAAGGCAATAAATTTTAATACTTTCATTGGGATTTATATAAAAGGTTAATAATAAAATGAACAGGACAACTGTTTCCTGTTTTGATGATGGCGTTTACCACTGTTGTTTTATGTGCATGATTTATTTTAGGGAGTCGTATAGTATGAGCATATATAGTGCCACAAATAAAAGAATGAAGCAATCTTCGGGCAAGCAGTCAGAGCACAATGATCGTGTTTTTTAAAGAATGGGAATAAAAAAAAGAAATTTCAGTTTTTATCCCGAAGTGGGCATTATGTTGCTCAAAAGGAGATTTTATTGTATATTTAATTTAAAGAATGAATATCAAGATCCAAATAGAAAAACCCTGTGCTGAAAATTTCGGATCTATTACAAATGTTAGTGGAGGAAAATTTTGCAGTACTTGCACAACAAAAGTCATTGATTTTACAAAAATGAGTCTGGACGAGATCCAAGTATTTTTTACGAATCAAAATTCAACTGAAAAGATCTGTGGACATTATAATGCGAGACATACCAGCCAAACAAATAGTTTTACTTTTATAAATAAGCTTGAAAATTATTTATTTAAAACGCGCTTCAGAAAAGCAGCGGTCTGGACCATCTCTCTGGCTTTCTTTTTATTGAATAGTTATAAATGTATGGGTAAACGTGTTGAACGCCCTATGCCTAAAAATAATAACGACACTACGCAAAAAGATACGATCGTAAAACCAAGATAACATTTCGTGACAGAACACAGATGACGCTGATCTAACAGATTAGCACGGATTTTATCCTCGAAGATTCAGCAGGATCTGTGTTCTATCTCGTGTTTTATTAAGAAATTATTTATCCTTATCTATTGGCTGCCACAATTCAATCTTATTACCTTCAGGATCATAGGCCCAGGCAAATTTGCCGTAAGATTCGTTCATCCTGTTCTCATCAACTTTTACACCTGAAGATTTTAATTGATCATAAAATTTATCAAGGTCACTTACCCTAAAGTTGATCATAAATTGTTGTTCAGGTTTTCCAAAATAATTGGTGTCTTTTTTAAAAGGTGCAAAAACTGTTGGTCCTGCTTCTTGTTGCCAGGGTTTATAATTTTGCACAGCGTTAATGCCAAAATGTTTTTCGTACCAAAGAGCCAGTGTCTTATCATCATTAGAGCGAAAAAATATTCCGCCAATTCCAGTTACTAATTTTTCCATTGTTTATGAAGTTTGTGTTTGTTGTTTAACTTTCTTTTTTAAGATCAGGGCACTGATGATTGTAACCAACAAACCAATCGGAAGAATTTCCATATAAGTTAGAAGTACTACAAAAACCGGGTTCTTATACATTTCTTTATAATGCTTCATTTCTGCCAGCGTTGTATCTAATTGTTCGGCAGTTGCACCACTATTTTTTGCATGCTCAATCATGTGCGCTGCATAATTTTCCATAAAATTTGGAATAAACAATTTTAATTCAATTACCCAGGTAATAACATACATAGTGGAAGCAATTAACGAGATCAAAATGCCAATTTTAAAACCTTTTCCAAATGTGATCAGGCCATCGTTATATTTATCCCTGAAATTTTTTATTCCTACAAAAACAAAAGAGAAGGCGATCAACATGGAAGTATAACCGATAATCATACTGCCTTCAAAACTGGAATCTTTAGCACACATGATCATGCTAATAGCCATAAATGCGCTTACTATAAACCCGGAGATCAAACCAAAGACAATTACATTTTTTTTCATATGTTTAAATTTTTAAGATTAATATGTCTGCAAAAGTATAGCCTCAAAACTCATCTTTAGTCATACTAAAGTATGATTTTAGAATGATTTTTTTGTTTCACACTAAAGTTGTGGCCTTTTTATGCTATGAGACTCAGGCGTTTAGCTTTTTCAATGGCTTGGGTCCTTCTTTTTACATCCAGCTTCTCAAATAATTTGGAGGAATGAGTTTTTATGGTGTTAAGAGAAACAAATAATTTTTCGGCGATCTCATTATTACTAAATCCTTCCGACATTAATTGTAAAACTTCCAGTTCGCGTTTGCTTATACCTAATTTTTCTATTTCCTTTTCATTAAAAACAAAACCGATTCCACTAGCTACAATTATTTCTTTTTCAATAATTACTTCTTTTTCTACTACCACAGTATTTATTTTTGGCTTGGCTAATTTTAAGGCCAACCAAATACCTAAAGCCATAAAAATAACTGCAATGGCGCCAACATAAATTTCAAAAGAATGACTGATAACAACAAAACGATATTCCAGCCATTTTAATAGAAACAGTATAAGCGCCAACGATGCGCCGTATAAAATAATAAGTTTATTTTTTGATAAAAAAACCGTGAGCATTTAATTTTAATTCTGTTTTTACAAAGATAAATTTAAATTTCTACCTTAAAATATATTCCATAAAAAACGGCCGTAAAATAGATCCATATCAATGAAAAAATAATGTGGATAATGGTTTCAAACAATTTGCCTTTCCATAATTTTGATGAATAAATAAAAAACTGGAATAATAAACGTACTGCCCAAAACAAGAACAAGCCAAGTATTATTTTTTCACCCAAAGGGGTATACATGAGGTCGTGACTACAGCATATACAAAGGATACCCATTAACAGAACAACAAAAGCAATAAAAAAAGTATGCACATACATTAATTGTTGGTTAACAAGACTAATTGCCGGCATTTCTTTTTTCCAATTAAATTGTTTTGGAAAAACGACATGAACAAATGCCAATAAAATGCACATGTAACCTACTATTTTAAGATGTAGCTCCATTTTTGCAAAGAATAAAAGTGGATATAAAAGGTGTTATTTTAATTTCTTTTTCCATAATCAAATTACTTTGCTCAAAAGCTTTTAACCAGGTGGCTTTTGAATGAAAATGAAAGAAGCCAAAATTATAAGCGATAAAATTAGGGAGGTCTTGTAAATGCTCCACTACAACAATTTTTCCTGTTGAGGTCAAAGCTGTTTGAAGTTGTTTAAAAAAAGCAATGCGTTCTTTAGTATTCCTGATCTCATGTGCCGCTAAGATCAAAAAAGCGCAATCGGTCGAATTTTCTTTTAAAGGAATGGCATTTGTATTGATCGTTTGCGTGCCGGGGTAGGTAGGATAAGCCTTCCGAGCTCTTTCTATCGAAACCTCAGTATGTTTTGCTGCATCATAAAAATCAAAAACCTGCAAGGTAGAATGTTGATATTTTTGCTCCAATAATGCACTTGTTTCATCAAAGCCCGCGTTGATATTTACTATTTGTGTAAATGGAGCAATTTGCAAAAAATTTAGCCAATCTAAAGAATACAAATTAGAACGATCATAAATATAATAGGAAGCAGCTAACGAAATAAAAATAGCAACAAAACTTAAAAGAATAAAAACATTAACAACAAAAATTAATTCAGGAGATAAAAACTGTTTTGTAAAAAATAAAACAAGTAGCGCAACAAAAGCGATCACATAAAAGTGCCAGTTAAAGCGAATAATATTGGTTACACCCTGAAAGGCTGTGCGTTTTATCCCTTCCATGTTTCCAGTTTTCCTTTTTTCCAATAATAGGGAATGTTCTCTATTATAAAAGCGTTTGCTAAAACAACGCCCTTAAAATTTTTTTGTTTCACAAAGCCAACTTCCGCTTTCAACACTTCTACTGGTCTTGGCGTCCAGTTTTCTCTTACTCCTTCAATAATTAAAACTTCTTTTGTGTTTTTATTATAAGTAAATGTAAATGGCAGCGGACCTGCAAACCGCCTTGCTTCCTTCCAGTCCTTAAATGGGGAGCCTTTTGGTAGTTCAATATTTTCGTTCCCGGCATTCAGTTCAACATTAAGATCAGATTTGTTTGAAACAACAGAAATTTTATTGCCATTTTTTTTGATCTTAATATCTGTGGTGGTATAATTATAATGCGTAAAAATATTTCCAAAAAAAGACATTTTACTTTTGTTGGTTTCTGATTTTAAAATATATAAACCTCTTAAATGCTTACCACGATGATCTGTATAGCGCACAAAAACCCGGTAACCCGTCAGAAAAAAATCATTACCCATAAATTTTGGAAAACCTTTTGGTCTAAGGTCGTTGGTTTGCACCATAGCTACTGCAATAAAAGCCCATTCATCATTAAAAGTATCCAACTCCAAACATTCGGGAATAAATTGTTTTAATTCATCTTTTGGAACAGCGTATGTTAATACCATCGAACTTTCAAAAAAAGTTTCTACTGCAAAAGGGTGGTCTTTTAAGGATGGCATAATTAATTCTAAATTACGAATTTAAATGTAATCAGACGCTGAAGCCGTCGAAGCGTTTGTTGGACAATCATTTCGACAAGCTCAATGACCCATCATCTATAAAAATCTTCTTTTTTTCCGCTGGTATAGCGATCGTTAAAATAAATTACGCTTACTAAAAGAATAGCCGGAAATATATTGGCAGGCCCAAATAGCAATAGATCCGGAGCTTGTGTAACTTCAATAAAATTCATAACCAGGATAAGGATAATTTGTAAAATAGCGCAAAGATGCGGCCAAAATCCGCTTACTATCCAAATAGCCATTAATACTTCGAGTGCCCCAATTATTTTTATTAATATAAATGAATGCTCGTCTCCTAAAATGCACCCAACAATTTCCTGGTGACGAGGTACAAAATTTAATAGTTTGCAAAATAGACCATTAATAAGCCATATTAAAGCAACAGCAATATTTAAAATGAATTTGTAAAGCGGTTTTGTTGGCAGCATTTTTTGCTTTATTTAAAAGTAAGAAATTAAAGCTTTAGCTTCTTTTATTTGGTAAAAAATTGCCGGAACATATTATCCCGACAATGTCATAACAAGAATTTTAAAATATATATGAGCTTATTAGTCATCGTCTTTATAGTCAAGATAAGATTGGTTATCTACGTAACAAAAACTAAGATCGTTTTGGTAATTACTTTATAGAGTGCAGTTTTTGTCCTTTTAAATTAACAGCATTAAAACCTTTTTGCGCTATACTTTGTATGCTAAGAAAGGCAAATATCGAGATTAATAATAAAACTTTCATGTGTTTGTAATTTGTACTACAAACATAAAAAGGTAACTGGTGATTGAGAATACCCAACCAAGGGTATATTAGTGTCTAATAAGATCAGATCGCTGCCATTAGCAAATTAATATCTTT
>JBDSFC010000332.1:0-9465 GCA_039919745.1 Bacteroidia bacterium
TGAAGGTGTAAATTTTACAGCAGGTTTAAATGCCGTGAGAACAAGCCCTGATCATGGCACTGGCTATGATATTGCCGGTAAAAATAAGGCAAATGAACAATCGTTCAAGAAAGCTTTATACGCTGCAATAGATATTTTTAAGAACAGGAAATTATATGCGGAAATAAGCGAAAACCCATTGCATATTAGTACTATTAAAAAAGAACGCTAAGTGAAAAATTCCCCATTCCCCCAAATTTATTTTAATTTTTTTAGAGGTTTAGTTAACATATTTTAACTACCTCAAAATCTTTGTAAACCCTTACCAATGTTATCTTTACCTGTTATTCTAATAAAATAGATTTATGGTAGATATTAAAGAAATTAACGAACGAATTCAGCAGGAAAGTGCCTTTGTAGACATGTTAACTGTTGAAATGGATAAAGTAATTATTGGTCAAAAAAGCATGGTGGAACGCCTGCTGATAGGGCTTTTAAGTAACGGACACATTTTATTGGAAGGTGTTCCGGGGCTTGCAAAAACCCTTGCAATTAATACATTGGCCAAATGTGTAGACGGTCAATTCAGCCGTATTCAGTTCACTCCGGATCTTTTACCTGCCGATGTTATCGGTACCCAGATCTATAATCAAAAGCAAGAAGCATTTTCTATACGTAAAGGACCAATTTTTGCCAATTTCGTTTTAGCTGATGAGATCAACCGTGCCCCGGCAAAAGTGCAATCGGCTTTATTAGAGGCTATGCAGGAAAAACAAGTTACCATTGGTGATCAAACATTTAAATTACCAAATCCATTTTTAGTTTTAGCAACACAAAACCCTGTTGAACAAGAAGGAACTTATCCTTTACCTGAAGCGCAAATGGATCGTTTTATGTTGAAAGTAGTAATTGGTTATCCAACCAAAGAAGAAGAGCGTAAAATTATTACAGCAAACATTCAGCCTGGTGGTATGCCACAGGCAAACAGCGTTATCAGTACTGAAGCCATTGTTAAGGCACGCGCTGTTGTAAAAGATGTTTACATGGATGAAAAGATCGAAAGATATATTGTAGATATTGTTTTTGCTTCACGTTTTCCAAAAGAATATAAACTTCAAAAGTTTGAAGGATTAATTTCTTATGGTGGATCACCACGTGCGAGTATCAATTTAGCATTGGCAGCAAAAGCATATGCATTTATTAAACGCCGCGGTTATGTAATTCCAGAAGATGTTCGTGCTATTTGCACCGATGTAATGCGTCACCGTATTGGTTTAACTTACGAAGCCGAAGCAGAGAACATTACTTCTGAAAACATTATCACTGAAATTTTAAATACAGTTGAAGTGCCATAGAGATTAAATTAGAAATTAAAGATTAAAAATTTATTTGCTTAATCTTTAATCTATGATGCTTAATCTATAATTTTTCAAAAATGGAAACCTCAGAACTTTTAAAAAAAGTACGCAAAATTGAAATTAAAACCCGTGGTTTGAGCAATCAGATCTTTTCGGGAGAATATCATAGTGCTTTTAAAGGACGGGGTATGGCTTTTTCTGAAGTTCGCGAATATTCACCTGGCGATGATGTAAGAACAATTGACTGGAACGTTACCGCAAGATTTAGTACACCTTATGTAAAAGTATTTGAGGAAGAAAGAGAGTTAAGTGTTGTATTGGTGGTTGATGTTAGCGCCAGCGGAGCCTTTGGAACAAACAAACAATTTAAACAGGAACTTATTACAGAACTATGCGCTGTGGTTGCGTTTTCTGCTTCTCAAAATAATGATAAAATAGGTATTATATTTTTTAGCGATAAGATCGAAAAATTTATTCCACCTAAAAAAGGGAAGTCACACGTTTTAAGAATTATTCGTGAGTTACTTGAATTTAAGCCTCAAAATAAAAAAACAAATTTAGAGTTGGCTTTAAAATATCTAACCAACGTTATCAAGAAAAAAAGTATTGTGTTTTTGATAAGTGATTTTTTTGCAGATGCAAATTATAAAGATGCTTTAAAGATCGCTAATAAAAAACATGACCTTGTCGCCCTGCGTATTTTAGATAAAGCAGAAATGGAACTACCAAATGTTGGTTTGATCAAATTAAAAGATGCTGAAACTGGTAAGATCATGTGGGTAGATACAAGTGATAAAAGTTTCAGAAAACAATTTGCAGTTAATCATTTAAAATTTGAAGATGATCTGAAAGATATTTTCAACAGAAGCGGAATCGATGCGACAAAGATCTTTACCCATGAAAACTATGTTAAGCCATTAATGAACTTATTTAAAAACAGATAAACTGTCACCCTGAGCGAAGCTGAAGGGTAAAAACGAAAATAATAAAATAGTGAGATTTTTTAAATACATATTAATAATTACAGCTTTCTTTTTTGTGGGATCTTCTTTTGCGCAAATAAGAGTAAATGCGGTTTTGGATTCTTCCAAAATTCGTATTGGCGAGCAGGTTAAATTAGACCTGTATGTAAATTATGATGCTTCTCAACGCGATCTTAAAATACAATGGCCTTCTATTGGCGATACCATTACCGGTAAAGTAGAAGTGGTTTCTATTACTCCAATTGATACAACTATTCCTGATAAAAATAATCCAACCATTTATCAGCAACACCAACAAATACTGGTAAGTGCTTATGATAGTGGCTATTTTGCTATTCCGGGTTTTGAGTTTGTTGTAAATGATGATACAACACGTCCGTTTCTAACACCCACATTAATGTTAGAAGTGCATACAGTTCCAACAGATACAAGTATTACAAAAACAAAAGATATAAAACCCCCTTTCGAAGAAAAATTTAACTGGAAATGGTATTTGGATTATATATATTGGGGAATAGGAATAATTATTTTTATTGCCACTGTGATTTTACTCACGGTTTATTTCACTAAACGAAAAAAACAAGTTGTAATAGAGCCAGAAAAACCAAAGATCCCGGCACACCTTACTGCTCTTGCAAGTTTAGAAAAAATAAAAGCCGAACAGGTTTGGAAAGAAGGTCATACGAAAGAATATTATTCATCTATTTCAGATGCAGTACGTTTATATATTGAAGAACGTTTTAATGTAAATGCTTTAGAAAGTACTACTGATGAGATCATGAAAGCTTTCAGAACTCAAGTGGTAGATAAGTTAAGTAAAGAAAAACTGGAGCAAACATTAACATTAAGTGATCTTGTGAAATTCGCAAAATTGGCACCTATTGAAGATGAACACAAATTTACTTTGCAAAATGCATTTGATTTTGTGAATGGAACCAAGCGTGAAGAAGAAATGACCATACCTGAACCTCAAACCAATAATCAGCCAACACAGTGATAAGTTATTTTAACGACATACAGTTTGCAGAAAAATACTGGTTTTGGTTAATGTGCCTTTTGCCATTAATGATCATTTGGTATGTATTGAGGCTGAAAAAACGTGAAGGAGAATTTAATTATTCCTCATTTGTGCTGTTTCATAAAATAAAATCTTCAGGCAAAGCAAAATTCAGACATTCATTATTTGTATTACGCTTGCTTGCATTTGCACTGCTAATCGCAGCATTGGCCAGGCCACAATCACGCAGTAGCTGGAAGAATAGCAAAACAGAAGGTATTGATATTGTAATAAGTTTGGACGTTTCTTTATCTATGTTAGCAAAAGATTTTAAACCTAACAGGATGGATGTGGCTAAGGATGTTATTCTTGATTTTATTGATGCCCGCCCAAATGATAGAATAGGTATGGTGATTTTTGGTGGCGTTGCTTTTACGCAATGTCCGCTAACAAACGATCATAAGGTTTTAAAAAATATGTTTCCTCAGGTTAAAGCCGGTTCATTAGACCAAGGAACTGCTATTGGTTTAGGATTGGCAACTGCTGTCGCACGTATTAAAGATAGCAAGGCAAAAAGTAAAGTAATTATTTTTGTGAGTGATGGTGTAAATAATGTTGGTGAAGTTGCACCACTTACCGCGGGAGAATTAGCGAAACAATACGGTGTGCGTGTTTATTGCATTGGTGTTGGCTCTAAAGGAAAAGCGCTTCAACCGGTTGCTATTTATGCAGCAGGTGAATATGAATATGATTATGTAGATGTTGACATTGATGAAAAAACAATGACGGAAATTTCTGATATGACTGGTGGGCAATATTTCAGGGCAACCAATAAAGAAAGTCTTGTAAACATTTATAAAGAAATTGATAAAATGGAAAAGACAATTATCAGTGAAAAAAGTTTCACCAATAAAGCAGAACATTTTTTACCACTGGCATTAGCCGCAGCCGTTTTATTATTATTGGAATTTTTATTGCGTTTTACATTATTTAAAGCAGTGCCATAAATGTTTAAGTTCGAACATACCATTTTCTTTTATGCTTTTTCGGCATTGCCCGTAATGCTATTGCTGGTGATATGGTATTTTATTTCACGTAGAAAAAAATTGAAACGTTTGGGTGATAGTAACCTTATTAAAGAACTTATTCCTTATTCAAGCCGAAGAAAATTAATTATTAAGGTTGTTTTATTTTTATTGGCATTTAGTAGTTTGATCATTGCACTTTGTAATTTACAAACCGGAAGTAAGCTAACAGAAGTAAAGCGTGAAGGAGCAGATATTATTGTTTGTATTGATGTTAGTAATAGTATGATGGCGCAGGATCTTAGCCCTGATCGTTTAACCCGCGCAAAATACGCGTTGGAAAAAATGATCGATGGTTTGGAAGGTGACAGGTTAGGCTTAGTGATCTTTGCAGGAGAAGCTTATGTGCAATTACCGATTACAACTGATTACAGCGCTGCAAAATTATTTTTAGAATCTATTAGCCCGGGAATGGTACCGGTGCAAGGAACAAATATTTCAGACGCCATTGTTAAAGCGTCAGAATCATTTAGTAATGATGAAGGTAAGAACCGCGCAATTATTTTAATTACTGATGGTGAGAACCATGATTCTGAAGCAATACAGGCCGCGGAAGAAGCAAATAAAAAAGGTATTATGATCAGTACTATTGGTATTGGATCAACAAATGGTGTTCCTATTCCTTTAATTGAGAATGGTGTCATGAAGGGCTATCGTAAAGATAAAGAAGGACAAACTGTAATTACAAAATTAAACGCCAATCTTTTAAAGACCATCGCTTCAAAAGCAAATGGCGTTTTTGTACAGGCCAGCCAGGCAGATGTTGGTCTTGGTGCAGTATTGGATAAAATAGGCGAATTGGATAAAGCACAAATAGAAAATAAAATGTACACGGATTATGAAGATCAATTTCAATGGTTTTTGGGATTATCTTTAATTTTATTTTTTATTGAATTTTTAATTAGTGAAAGAGTTAGTGAGTGGTTTAAAAAAATTAATTTGTTTGGAAATGCAGCTAAGTAAGATCAGATATTCTGTTTTCAGCATTCTGTTTTTTGTACACGGATTTGTTGTTGCGCAAAAAGATGCTATGCATATTTATGATGGAAACAAATTATATTATACTGGCAATTCGATCGGTTCTACTGAATTATATAGAGAGGCATTAAAAATAAATCCAAACAATCAAAAAGCAAATTTTAATTTAGGCAATTCATTATACAAAAATGCGCTTCAGATCAAAGCAAGTAAAGAGAATTTTGTGCAAGGTGGAAAAAAAGTGACCCCGGATTCTTTAGCAGGTTTAGTATTTGATGAAGCAGCTCAAAGTTTTGCACAGGTGGCTAATTCAATCTCTAACAAAGATACTTTGCACCAGGCATGGCATAATATTGGTAATTGTTATTTACAAAAAAAGGATTTTGGACAAGCGGTTGATGCGTATAAAAAATCTTTAAAATACAATCCTAAAGATGAAGAAACGCGTTATAACCTTGCCTACGCCTTAAAAAATATGCCTAAAGATAAAAAAGGTGGCGGCGGTGGCGGAAGTCCAAAAGAAGAAGATAAAAAGGATAAGAATAAAAATGCCGCTCCTCAACAAAATCAAATGAATAAAGAACAGGCGGAACAATTATTAAAAGCATTAATGAACCAGGAGAAAAAACTACAGGATAAACGTAAACAAAAGCAGGATGATGCCAGCAAAACATCTGTAGATAAAGATTGGTAATTTTAATTAAATGATAACAGCTTTAAATAATATAAAAAATAAATGGGTACTGATTGTACTCTCGTGTTTTTTTGTTTTTACAGCAAGATCACAACAAGGCTTTTACGCGCAGGTAAGTTCTAAAAGAGTTCAGGTGGGTGTGCCATTCGAATTTGCAGTTGTAGTAACTGTAAATGCTAACAATTATGTACCACCAAATTTTAAGGAGTTTGATGTAGTAAGCGGACCAAATCAAAGTAATAGTGTTCAGTATAATAACGGTGTAATGAGTTCGCAGGTTGTGATCTCATATGGTTTGGTTGCAAAAAAAGAGGGCAAGGTAACCATTGGTGTGGCAAGTGTAATGGCTGGGGGACAAAAATTAGAAACCAGTCCTGTTACATTAGAAGTCGTAAAAGGCGCTGCCGGAACTCAAAATACTAATAACCCTTCAGAAGATCCAAAATTTAGTAACAAAGTTAGCGGTGGTGATGTTTTTGTAAGAACAGGTGTTAGTAAAACCAAATGTTATGTTGGTGAACAGGTTGTTATAACTCAAAAAATTTATTCGCGTTTGCAAATGATCGGTTTTCAAAAATTTGCTCAACCCACATATGATGGTTTTTATTCACAGGCGCAAGAATCTACCAGCAAAGGCCAGGCGGCCGTTGAAAATATAGATGGCGTTAATTATTATACCTATGAATTATTCAGAAGCTCTGCAATAGCAAATAAGACCGGCAAAATTTCTTTGAGCTCTATAGAAGGTGATGTGATTGTCAGAAAACAAACAAACGCAAAGCCAAAAAATATTTTTGAGCAGTTTTTTGGAGCAGCGGGTTACGAAGATGTGCCTGTATCTGTAAAAAGCAAGCCATTGGTTATTGAAGTAATGGAAGTGCCTGAAGCCGGAAAACCTGCTGGATATTATGGCGCTGTCGGAGATTTTTCATATAAAGTTCAAACAACACGTAACGAATTAAAAGCAAACGACGCCTTTAATTTAAAACTAACCATTAGCGGCAAAGGAAATTTAAAATTAATTGATGCACCCAAATTAAACCTGCCGGAAAGTTTTGAAACCTATGATCCAAAAATTACAGAATCAGGAAATTCAAAAACATTTGATTACTTAATTATTGCCAGAAGTGAAGGAGAGTTTAAATTAGAAAATTTAGATTTCTCCTATTTTAGTTTAGATTCTAAAAAATATAATACCATCCCTGCGCCAGAGATCGCTATTAAAGTACTTCCGGCAGACCCTAACAGTAAAGGCGCCCAGGTTTATATACAACAAAGCCAGGTTAAGGAAACCGAGAATGATATCCGTTATATTAAAAAGGGTGATTTTGTCTTAGTAAAATCTGAAACTGAATTTTTTAATTCATCACTTCATATTTTATTTTTGATCTTATCTGTTTTTGCTTTAGGCCTTGGTTTATTTTTAAGAAGAAATTATATTAAGAACAATAGCAATATGGTTTTGGTTAAAGAACGTAAAGCCGCTAAACTTGCTAAAAAACAATTGGTAAATGCTGAAAAATTAATGCAGCAAAATAAGAAAGACGAGTTTTATACTGAGATCTTAATGGCATTAAATAATTATATCAGTCATAAATTAAATATTCCTGTTGCTGATCTTTCGCGCGATAAGATCACAAGTGTATTAAATCAAAAACAAGTGGATGCGCAAAGCACCGCTAAATTAGTTACAACTTTAGAAACCAGTGAGTACGCTAAATATGCGCCTGGCGCAGTAAGTGGCGATCTGCAACAGGTTTATAAAGATACAGTTGACCTGATCACCGATCTTGAAGAGCAATTAAATAAAAAGGTATAAGCAGAAATGAAAAACACGAAGCACATATTTATTTTATTGATTTGTTTTTTATCTTTTTCGATAAAAAGCTTTGGAAACGAACATTTGGAAAAAGCAGAGAAAGCGTACGATTCAAAAAAATATAAAGAAGCTATTGCCGAGTACGAAAAATTGGTGAATGAAGGTTATAAATCTTATCAATTATATTTTAATCTAGGTAACGCATATTATCGTAATAGTGAATTAGGTAAAGCTATTTATTATTATGAACTGGCAAGAAAAGTAGATCCGAATGATGAAGATGTACGCATCAATTTAGGAATTGCATCTGCTAAAACTATCGATAAGATCGATTCCAAAGAAAACTTCTTCATTAGTGCAGTTAAGACCAACCTCTTGTCATCTTTTACTACCAATAGCTGGGCCTGGTTCTCAATATCTTCTTTAGCAGTTGCCTGTTTGTTGTTCTTTGTTTTTGTGAACTCATCTATACTTATCATAAAACGAATTTCTTTTTTAATAAGTTGTCTTTTAGTTATTTCTTTTGTAGTTACTTATTTCTTAGGTTATTCAGCCTTGCAATCAAAAGTGGAAAATAAATTCGCTATCATCACTGCAAAAGAAGTTAAGATCATGAATGAACCAACCGCAACAGCCAGTTCTAAATTCAGTTTGCACGAGGGTACAAAAATTCGGGTAGAAGAAAATAACGGCAATTGGTTATTGATCAAACTGGATAACGGTAACGAAGGCTGGTTAAAGATCAGCGATGTTGGAATAATTTAATTCCGTTTAAAAAATGTGTTTTTCTGCGTGGTAAGATGAACGTACCAACGGACCACTTTCTACAAATCTAAATCCTTTATTTAAAGCGTACTCTTTGTATTTTTTAAAATCATCAGGGTGCACGAAACGCGCTACAGGTAAGTGTTTTGGAGTGGGTTGTAAGTATTGTCCAATTGTAACTACATCGCATTTTACTGCAGCAAGATCATCAATTGCTTCAAAAATTTCTTCCTCTGTTTCTCCAAGACCAACCATAATTCCGCTTTTAGTTTTTACACCGGCTTCATCCAGGCGTTTTAAAACTTCCATACTACGATCATATTTGGCTTGTATACGCACCTGCGCAGTTAAACGTCTTACGGTTTCAATATTATGAGAAACGATATCAGGTTGAACATCAATAATACGTTGAAGATTTTCCCATTTGCCTGCAAAATCAGGAATTAAACATTCAAATTTTGTTTTAGGGTTGATAGAATGAATTTCTTTTATGGTCTCTGCCCAAATAATTGAACCACCATCTTTAAGATCATCTCTGTCAACACTTGTAATAACGCAGTGTTTAACGCCCATTAATTTTACGGAATCTGCAATGCGCTTTGGTTCGTCCCAATCAGCTGGTTTTGGTTTACCGGTTGCTACTGCGCAAAAACCACAACTACGTGTGCAAATGTTTCCGAGGATCATAAAGGTAGCAGTGCCTGCACCCCAGCATTCGCCCATGTTTGGACAATTCCCGCTTTCGCAGATAGTGTGAAGTTTGTGCTTACTAACAATACCGCGAACTTTAACATACTCTTCGCCGGT
>JBDSFC010000377.1:0-4440 GCA_039919745.1 Bacteroidia bacterium
CAGAAATAAATTTGATGATTACTTAAGATACATTTCTGATCTTGATCTTGATTGCGCTGAAGTAAGTGATGGCAGTATAGAACTAGACCACGAGGCAAAATGCGAATACATTACTACGCTTGCAAAAAATTATACTGTTTTAAGTGAAGTGGGCAGCAAAGAAGAAGGCGTGATCATACATCCGGCAAAATGGATAAAAATGATGGAGAATGAATTACAGGCCGGTGCTTTTAAAGTAATTGCAGAAGCACGCGAAAGTGGAACAGTGGGAATTTTTCATAAGAACGGAAGCGCACACACCATGCTGATAAACAGAATTGTGAATAAAGTAAAAATAGAAAATATAATTTGGGAAACTCCTCAGAAAAGTCAACAGGTGTATTTTTTAAAATTATTTGGCTGCAATGTAAACGTTGGTAATATTGGGGTTGATGATGTAATACCTTTAGAAACTTTACGTTTAGGTTTACGTGGTGATACCTTTTTTACTTTTTTACCTGAAGAAATGAAACAACCATTATAAAATTAATTATCGTAAAATTTACACATGAAAGAAATTACAGTAACAGAATTAAAAGCGTTAATAGATTCAAAAGCAGATTTTCAATTAATTGATGTGCGCGAAGAGCATGAATTTGATGAAGCTAACATTAAGGGAATATTAATTCCAATGGGTGAAGCTTTGGAAAGATCAGCAGAGATCTCGAAAGATAAACAGGTTGTTATTCACTGCCGCAGCGGTAAACGCAGCGCAACAGTAATTAACGCTTTAGAAAGTCAGCAGGGTTATACCAATCTTTATAATTTAAAAGGTGGTATTCTTGCTTACATAGAGGAGATCGGTCTTTAAACTAAAATTTTATGATAGAATTATTTAAACACATTTTACATCTTGATTTCGATTGGTTGTTTGCTAATTACGGAACCGCTATTTACACCGTTTTGTTTTTAGTGATCTTTATTGAAACAGGTTTAGTGGTCATGCCTTTTTTACCGGGTGATTCGTTATTGTTTACTGCGGGCTTATTTGCGCGCTCTGGTCATTTGAATTTATCTTACCTGCTTATACTTTTATTTATTGCAGCGGTTCTTGGAGATAATTGCAATTACTGGATCGGCAGAAAAATAGGTTTAAAAATATTTACACTTAAGATCAAAGGAAAAGCGTTGGTTAAACAAGAGTATTTAGACAAGACGCATTCGTTCTTTGAAAAGCACGGAACAAAAGCCATTATCATGGCACGTTTTGTACCCATTGTACGTACCTTCTCGCCTTTTGCAGCAGGCATTGCAGAAATGAACTATAAACGTTTTGTTAGTTTTGATATTTTAGGCGGTGCATTATGGATCGGTAGTTTAAGTATTGCAGGTTATCTTTTAGGCGAAGTTGAATTTATCAGAAAACATATCGATCTTGTTTGTCTTGGTATTATTTTAGTATCTGTATTGCCAATAATAGTTGGTTACTTAAAGAACAGAACCGCTAAACAAAAATAATTTTTCTTGAACCAATCTTAAATAAAAAAGCCATTTCATTTTTTGAAATGGCTTTTTTATTTATCTTAATTTATTCTTATTTCTTTTTAATTTCCGAGATCTCTACTTTTAAACCTTTCAGCATATTCATAATGCTGTCTAAATTAAGTTCATCGTTTTGATACTGGTTCATATTTATGCAACAAGTGTACTCCCAGATCTCTAAAATATCATTTGCTTTTACTTTAAACGGTGCGTACAATTTATTATCAGAGTGCAATTCGTAAGCGCCTTCTTTTTTACTAAAGCTCATAATACGTTTATACGACAAACCATCCTCTTTGGTAACAATAATATAGGTTTGCCCAAACTTAACTTCTTCAAAACGTTCTAAATATTTTGCGATCACAAAAGAGCCTTCACGAATAGGTGGCATACTATCTCCTTTAATAGGAAATGCACGGTGTTTACCCGAGGGTAAAAAAGGCAATTTCATTTGCGGTAATTTTTCAATGTAATCCGGATCTGCATAACCTCTCGTATAACCCGCAGATGCTTTTAAAGGAATTAACTCTACCATATCATTACCATCACTATCCAATAAAATAGGAAACAAGATCCTGTTCTTCCCAATTTTCATTAATCCATCCAAGTTGGTTTTTTTAAGATCACCACGCACTAATGCATCAATAGCAATATGAAAGTATTCTGAAAGACGGATCAACAGATCAATTGGTGGTTCGTTACGTGCTTCTTCGTAACCACCAATGCGTGAACGGGTAACTTTCAGATCGTCGGCCAATTGCTCTTGTGACAAGCCTTTTAGCTGGCGTAAAAAACGGATGTTAGATGATATTTTGCTCATTGCTATAATTTATAGTTTAAAATTACTATTAATTATAGTTATTTCCAAATTATTTTTTTGGTCGATTTTTAGCAATAAAAAAGCCACTTAGTTAATAAGTGGCTTTTTTAGAGTGTTTCTTTGCTTATTTAAACTTAGCTAATCGCGCAGTGGCTTTAACAGTAGTTATTTTATAAATAAAACCTAAACCAATTGGCTTAACAACTTTAGTTTCATACTGAGGGTAAAATACCACATCGTAACCAGTGTTTGCAACCATTAATTCGTACAAAGCATAACTAGCCGTTTTATCAACCAATACGCTTCCAACAACCGGAATGCTTGCTAAACTAAGGCCAGTGCTGCTTCCCTGGATATTTCCCGTTTTTTTAAGGAAAAGTCTTGACCAATCGATACCAATAATTTTGGTAGAAGTAGCTTCTGCCGATACCTGGTTGGATAAAGTAAAATCATTCTTATTAAATTCTACTCTCGAGAACGGTTCACGCATACTGTTGTTAAGAGATGTACATGAAGACATTGCAGCAATAACCGCTACAAAGATTACTAATTTTGATAAAGGGTTTTTCATAGTTTATTTTTTGCAGTAAAGTAACAAAAAAAATGAAGCAACAAGCCATACCCATCAATGGGTATTTTGTATCTTCTGAAAACTATTACTTATTTAAAAATGAACTTACGATATTAACAAACAATTGAACATCTAACTGCTCTATAGGGTGCTTAGTGTTTGGTAATACGTACATATTAGCATTAGATAGCGTCCTGTATACATTTATAGTTTCTTCTAATGTTACCATCTGATCTTTATCACCAAGGCCCAGCAATACTTTATTTTGAATGGCTTTTAACGCTTCCGGACCTAAATAATTATTTTTATTTATCTCACGCATCATTTCTGCAGTTTTCATTACAAGTTCCTTCCAACTATTTCCGTGTTTACTTTCAAGGGCTTTGGCAAAAGCAGGGATCTTTTCAAGCATTACTTCGGGGTTGAGCATCCGCGTTTCTTTTTCAACTACTTCGTTACTCCAATTAAATTTTGTTGCATGACAAATAATTTTATTAAGGAGAGAGGGAGATCGTAAGGCCAAATATAAAGCTACATAGCCTCCCATACTATAACCAATAATTGAAGGTTTTTCCAATTTATTTTCCGAAATAAAGTTTTCTAATTCTAAAGCGAACTGTTCTATTCCAAACTTATTTTCAAAATTTAAATTACCGTGGCCTGAAAAAGAGAAAGAAAAAACATTATAATTTTCTTTTCGTAAAGCAGTTGTCAGGCTTTCAAGATCTTCTTTAGAACCAATGGCGCCGTGTGTAAGAATGACCGTTTCCATAATTATACTTTTATTTTTACTAAAGAGAACAACCACTCCAATGCTGCTTTTTCGGAATTAAATATCCTGCTTGGTTTTGCAGGTTTATTAAATTTTAAATAAAAATTAGCAAGGATCTTTTGCGCTAAACCTTTAACTACAAAAGCGTCTGCAATGGTATACTTCAAGCCTTCCGCGCTGGCCGAGAATTCGTTAGCCTCTCTATCAAACTGCGTTACCTCATCAGCAACAAGCAAAATAAGGCTTTCTTTCCCTTCAGAAAGTATTCCAATGGAATCATTCATTGCTTTTGCTTCGTTTTTGCCAATAATAATATTGCCAAATATTTCGATACGAATAACTTTAGATTCAAATAATTGCACCTTTGCATAATCCAAAACTATTTCGCGAATTAATTTCACCAAAACAAAATACAATTTTTTACTAAACTGCATTTAGAAAAAAATGCAAAAATAAAAAAAGGTCTCTAACGCAATGTGTTTGAAGCCTTTAGAAATAGCTGATTATTTATGCTTTAATAGCCGTTTCAGTTGAAAAGAACATGTTTTTATCGCGTAGATAAACCGAGATCCAAATAAGTACCAGGAAAATAGCTGCCATTGGCGGTTGACCTGCCGCTAATTCAATACACAATGCGCCACCTAAATAACCGCACAATAATAAAAACCCAATCTTAAATGTTTTTGGATAAAGAAATAAAGCTACCGATACTAATTCGATAACACCAATAAAGGTAATAAGCTTTCCAAGGCCGGC
>JBDSFC010000396.1:0-3024 GCA_039919745.1 Bacteroidia bacterium
ACAGGGATTTTAGAATGAACCAATTATTAAAACAAATAAATCAGTTTTTACCTGAAGACGCCGCTAAAGTGTTAAGAGATCAAAATGGTTTAAATGATAAAGCAATTGGCTTTACTAACGAAAAAGGGATAAACCAATTGATCGCACATCATTCAGTTATATTTAAACCGGAAGACGGCCTTGTGTGGGTTTCCACAGCACCATATCAATTAGGCAAATATGTTTGTTACGACCTTAATAAAGTTTTTGCAGAAGCTCCTGCAATATCTGAAAACAAAGAGATCCAGGATCTTAGAAAAACAATTGCTGCTGACACTTTTTTAACTTCAAAAGGCTACCAGGATTTTTTATTATTTAAAAAATTAAAATATTATATCCAATTTTGTACTAAAAGCGCATATGAACTAAAAATTGATGAGAAATATTTAACAGCTTTTGTCTCTTCAAACGAAAATTGTTATTACACTTATTGGGTGATAGGCGATTATTATACAAAAATAAAAAATAAAGAACTGGCAGTTAGCTATTACAAAAAAGCATTAACAAAAGAAGTTGCCACACAAAAAGAAGCGAGCCAGATCATAGGGCTTATCAATGAACTAACAAAAACCGTTAATTGATGAACAGCGTTGAAACACAACATAAAAAATTAAAAGAATCGCTTGAGTATTTATCTGAGCATTCAGCTTTTTATAAACGTTTATTCAAAACGCATAACATTTCCATTTCAGAAATCAATACCGTTAAGGATCTCCAAAAAATTCCGTTTACAACAAAAGAAGACCTGCAGGCATATACAAATGATTTTATTTGTGTTCCAAAAAATAAGCTAATAGATTATGTTACTACATCCGGAACTTCCGGCAAACCACTTTCGTTAGCGCTTACAAATGCAGACCTTGATCGACTTGCTTTAAATGAATACAACTCGTTTATTACCGCAGGTGTAACCAATAATGATATCATTCAATTAATGACTACCATTGACCGCCGCTTTATGGCTGGGATGGCATATTTTTTAGGCGCTCGTAAATTAGGCGCAGGAATAATACGTGTTGGCAATGGTATTCCGGAACTACAGTGGAATACAATTGATGAAATTAAACCGACAGTTATTATTTGTGTGCCTTCTTTTATTTTGAAATTGGTAGAATATGCCGAAGCCAATAATATTGATTTCAAAAATTCTTCCGTTAAAAAAGTAATTTGCATTGGAGAATCTATTCGTAATTCTGATTTCACATTAAATGCACTCGGAAAAAAGATCACACAAAAATGGAACCTTGCTTTACATTCAACCTATGCATCAAGCGAAATGGCAACAGCATTTACCGAATGTCATTCATTTAAAGGCGGACACTTACAACCTGAATTAATAATTACTGAGATAGTTGATGATAATGGCCTTCCTGTAAATAATGGTGAAGCCGGTGAGTTAGTAATTACCACGCTTGGTGTAGAAGGCATGCCCTTGTTACGTTTTAAAACAGGAGACATTTGTATTTCTTATAACGAAGCCTGCAAATGTGGAAATAATAGTTTGCGACTTGGCCCTGTTTTAGGGAGAAAAAAACAAATGATAAAGTATAAAGGCACAAGTCTTTATCCAAACGCATTGTACGATGTTCTTGAAAATATTGAAGCTGTGGTCAATTACCAGGTGGAAGTTAATACAAACGAACTCGACACAGATGACATCATTATAAATATTGGAATAAATGAAAAAGCAGGTAATAAAACTTTAGAAATAGCAGATACTTTCAGGGCAAAATTACGCGTTGTTCCTAAATTAAATTTTTTAACTCCAGAGAAAGTAAAACAATTATTGTTTCCAAAAGATAACAGAAAACCACTTTTATTTATTGACAAGAGAAACTAAAATTATGATCGATAACAAAATAAAAATAAGCGATTTCGCAAAAGAGTTTGATTTTGATGATATCAGGGCATTTTATGATCACGAAGTAAAACATGTTACTAACAGATTGATCAATGATCCTAAGTTCATGAAACTGATCAATTTTTTATGGCCGGAAATGACCTTTGACGAAGTAAAATTAAAAGCAGCAAAAGTAGATGGCAACATAGATTTTCAATTACAATTTATGCATGGTGCTATTCGCCGCATCGTTGAATTAAGCTCTTCGGGATTAACGAGCAGCGGATTTGAACAATTAGACCCAAAAAAAACATATTTATTTGTTGCCAATCACCGTGATATTTTACTTGACGCTGCTATCTTACAAATATTATTAGTAGAACACGGTTTTAATACTTCTGAAATAACATTTGGTAGTAATTTAAAAGACCCGGGGTTTATAACTGACTTTGGAAAGTTAAATCGCATGTTTACTGTATTACGTGAAGGAACCAGTAAAGAATTGTATAAGATCTCTCAAAAACTATCCGCTTATATTCGTCACACTATCGTTGATAAAGAAGTTTCGGTATGGATAGCCCAAAGAAACGGAAGAACAAAAGATGGAAATGATATGACCCAAACGGGTTTACTTAAAATGTTAAACATGAGTGGAGATAAAGATTTTGTAACAAATTTTTCGCAACTAAATATTGTTCCTATTTCTATTAGTTTTGAATATGAACCTTGCGATGTGCTTAAGGTACAAGAATCCTATTTATCATCTTTGCATACTAAATATGTAAAAGCTCCTGGCGAAGACATGAATAGTATTTTAACTGGCATTAAACAACCAAAAGGCAAAATACATGTTACCTTTGGTAAACCAATTTTAAAGGAGTTAAAAGAAATTGATAAAGCTAATAATGATAATGAAAAAATAAAATTACTGACAGCTCAAATTGATAAGCAAATTTATAGCGGCTATAAATTAAATGCGGTAAATTATATTGCGTATGATTTATTACACGACACAAATATTTTCGAAAACAATTATTCTAACAAAGAAAAAGAAGATTTTTTAAATTATATTGCTTCTAAAATTGATAAAATGACTGGAGAAGCTGATGTTTTAACTAACTTATTTTTGGTGTTATATTCTAACC
>JBDSFC010000412.1:0-7348 GCA_039919745.1 Bacteroidia bacterium
ACCAATGGTTATGCGCTGCAAGGTATAAACCACCCGGCACGCCAACAATACTTGCTAACGCAAAACCCATCATTAAAATACCCATAGCCTGTCCTCGTTTTTGAGCCGGAATGGCATCACCAACAATTGATTGTATGATAGAACCCGAAACACCACCAAATAAACCGGTTATAAAACGGGCAGCTACCAGCATGTAATAGCTGTTTGCAAAACCACAGCAAAAAGTACCAATGGTGAACCCTGCATATATAACCACCAGAACTTTTTTACGATCAAACCTGTCAACTTTATTTACACATATTAACGATGAAATAAAAGCACCAAAACCATAAGCAAATACAGCAATACCAAACTGGCTTGGGTTAATGCCCCATAACTCGGTAAGCTTAGGTTTAAGTGGCATTAATACCATAAAATCCACAATTCCGGTAAACTGAACAAAAGCCAGGATAAGGAGTAGAACTACATCAGAACGCTTCATAAAAGGTTAAAAAATTAAGAAGGCAAAGTTAGGTTAAAAAACAAGGCTAAAAAAAATTTAGGCGCGAATAAAAAAAAATATATATTTGATAAACTTTAAAAAAAATTATTATGCTAGATTTAAAAACAGTAATGACAAATATTTCTACAAAATGGAAATATAAATTAGAGGAAGTTAGTCCGGGGATCTGGAAAATAGACGTGGCTATTAAAATGAAAGATGATAGCTGGCGTTATCAAAACGTATGGGTTTGGGAGATCAAAGGCCGTCATTTTGGAAAAGATGTTTTTTATATGAACACACGTTGTGGAGAATACAATCCAAATCTTAACCATTATAAAATGCTAAAAGAAGGTGGTTATGGTACTTTTGCACAAGTTACAATTACAACTGATAAACGTGCTGATGGTACACCATGCGAAACTGTTATTGTACAGGCAGTTCAGCCAATAGAATTAACCAGCGAAGCGATAATGAATGAAGTTATTTATGATGTAGCTTACAATGCTGATATTATTGAAATGACCTATTTTGGTGGTGATAATCACTAAAAATGTTTTTAACAATTAAAAAACTGAATTGTGGGGAATTTTTATTTGTCCAATTCAGTTTTTTTGCTTTACTTGCGCAAATTAATCTTTAAAAAACATCACTTTATCGATGAAAATTTATAAAAAAGTGCTAAATAAAAATGTTTTAGCTTTAACAATTGCAGTAACTCTTCTTTCTTCATGCGGTGGAGATAAAAAGGATGAAGGAAAAGATGAAATAGTTGATACAGTTGATACTGTTAAAACGTCTGTTGTAAATGTTGGTGGCGAATTATTTAGCGTTCCATCTCCTATTCAAACTGCTTTATTGATCCAAAAAAGTGGTATTATTTATGATAAATCAATTTTACATTCATCTAATAAAGTAAATACTTTTTCAACTGATTACGCAAAATCTATTAATTTAGGGATTTACGGTGCAGATCTTGGGTATGTATCTTTATATAATCAAACACAAGATGCTTTAGGTTATTTGGCTTCTGTAAAACAATTAGCTGATAAACTTGGTATCTCAGCAGCTTTTGATGCGTCTACGATGGAGCGTATTAAAAATAATGTTACCAATAAAGATAGTATGATGGTTTTAGTGGGTATTGCTTACCGTGGTAGCGATGCTTATTTAAAGAACAATCAAAGAAGTAGCGTTAGTAGTCTTATTCTTTGTGGTGGTTGGATAGAAAGTATGCATTTCTCTGTTACTGCTTACAAAACAAAACCAACTGAAGGCGTTAGATTTAGAATTGCAGAACAAAAACAAGCTTTAGGAAGTCTTATTAAAATATTAGGAAGCAGTACTGAACCAGAAGTTGTTGCTTTAACAGCTCAATTAGCTGATCTTTCAAAAATTTATGATGGTATTCAATTCAAATATAATTTTGTTGAACCTGTTACTGATACAACTAAGAAGCTAACATATATCAACAGTACTACAGAAGTAATTGTTAGCGATGAACAAATTGCACTTATTACCGACAAGATTAAAGAGATCAGAAATAAAATAATTAACGCAACATCATAATAATAAACATACAAACTAAAATGAAGAAATTTATTATAGCCTTATCATTTGTTTCAATCACGGCTTGTTTTAATAAAGTAAATGCGCAGTGCGATACAATTGCTAATATTTGCGCTAAACACATTATCTCTACATTTATTTCAGATGGACAACAATACCGTGCTCTTTTACTTAACTCTGAAGAAACTGCTGAATTCCAAACTACTTTTTTTGGCGAAACAACATATAGAATTGCTGCTTGTAGTGGTACTTCTGATGGGAATTTGATCTTTAATATTTATGACCAGGACCGTCACTTATTATTTACAAACAGAGATAAAAAAAATGCCCCATATTGGGATTTTAAAGTTAAATCTACACTAGAAACAATTATTGAAGCTCAATTAGACGCAAATAAAAATCCGGGATCTGGATGCGCTGTTATGTTGATCGGCTTTAAACAAAAATAATCATTCGGAGCTACCAATATTTTCAAAAAAAGTTTAAAGGATAAAGCTCAACTTTATCCTTTTTTTGTATCTTAGAATTCGCTTTAAATATGAGGTATATTTTTTTAATTATAAGTATGATTGTTTTTGGGTTTACTGGATATTCCCAAAAATCATCTGACCTTTCTTTTTTAAAAGATACTGTTCGCATTCCAAAAGAAAATAAAGTGTTGGATAGCGAATACCTGATAACCACTTTAAAGAATGGATCAACCGTTCAATTAATAAAATCATCAAACAATAAATTTTATTTAAGACTTTGTACTACCGAAAATTTATATTTTGGAAAAACAGATTTAATGGAAATAAGATCAGGTTCAAAAAATTTTTACGCGAAAGAAACAACCAATTACGAAATAGGCAAGAACAGTGGTTATTATATAATTGAGATCTACAAAAATTATATTGCTACTTTAAGAGATGAAGGTATAACCGCTTATGCTTTTGGTAAAGCCGTAACTTCTTTTACAAAACAAGATTGTAACCAGGTAAAACAAATGGCCAAAGTTTTTTACGAAAATTTTTGGGCCAAAAAATAATAAAAAATGAGCGAACGAATATTAAGAGCCCTTATGCAAATGTTTGCAATTATTGCAAAGGTTGATGGCATAAACAATACGGGCAGACAAATTGTACAATCCTTCTTAAAAGGACAATTAAATTTAGAGCAGGTTGAAACCTATTTAAAAATATTTGATGAGTACTTAGAGTCTCACCAAAACACTAATAAGAAGAAGGAAGGCGCAGCTAAAAGAACATCTTTAAACTCTGTAAAGATCTTAAAGATCTGTACGCAAATAAACCAGGAACTTGAACAACCACAAAAAGTGATCGTGTTAATACGTTTGCTTGAATTTATTCACTCAAGCAACGAGATCTCAGAACAAGAAAATGAGTTCGTACTTACTGTGGCTGATACCTTCAACATTCCAATGGAAGAATTTAATGTATTAACTTCTTTTATTGTGGATGGATTAGATGTTGTACCTAATAACCCAAACATTTTGGTTATTAATAACAACGAAAAAGGAATTGATAATCAAAGCAAACATATTTACTGCGAAACATTACCACAAGATGTTAGAGTTATACAGATCGAAAGCGTGTCGATGTATGCTTTAAGAATTTATGGTAATTACGAACTTCAATTAAATGGACAAGGTATCTCAAAAGAGCGTGTACACATTTTCACACCGGGTTCATCAATTCGTTCAAGCAAAATAAAACCAATTTATTATAGTGATGTTATTGGCCGCTTTTTAAGTGATGAGTCACAAGCCAGGATCACATTTGAAGTAAAAAATCTTGAATACAAATTTAAAGGCGGTAAATTAGGTTTACGCGACATTAATATCAATGAAGAAAGCGGTAAGCTAATTGGTATTATGGGCGGCTCTGGTGCCGGTAAATCTACTTTATTGAACGTTTTAAATAGTATGGAAACACCAAGTAGTGGTTCTGTAAAAATAAACGGCAAAAATATTCATACAGAAAGAGAAGCGATACAAGGTGTAATTGGCCACGTAAGCCAGGATGACCTTTTAATAGAAGAGTTAACTGTTTATGAAAATCTTTTTTACAATGCAAAATTATGCTTCGGAAATTTAGATGACGATGAAATTTCGAGACGTTGTAATAGTTTGTTAGCTGATTTAGGTTTAAGTGAAACGCGTCATTTAAAAGTTGGTTCGCCTTTAGAAAAAACAATTTCCGGTGGTCAGCGTAAACGTCTAAATATTGGTTTAGAATTAATTCGTGAACCATCGGTGCTTTATGTAGATGAGCCGACTTCAGGTTTATCGTCACGTGACTCTGAAAACATTATGGACCTTTTAAAAGAATTAGCTTTAAAAGGAAAATTAATTTTTGTTGTAATTCACCAACCATCATCTGAGATCTATAAAATGTTTGATAAATTGATGATCCTCGATGTGGGCGGTTATCCAATTTATTATGGTAATCCGGTTGATGCCGTAAGTTATTTTAAACGTTTGGTAAATCACGTAAATGCTGAAGAATCTGAATGCTGGAATTGCGGTAACGTAAATCCTGAACAGATCTTTAATATTATTGAAAGTAAGGTATTGGATGAGTACGGTAACTTAACGTATAATAGAAAAATTAGTCCGGCTGAATGGAACGTACAATACCGTGAGCGTATTGAAAGTAATATTCACTCTGATAAAAAACATACAGAGATCCCTGAAAGTATTTTTAAGATCCCAAATATCTTTAAACAATTTAAAGTATTTATGACGCGTGACGTTAAGAGTAAATTAACCAACACGCAGTACTTAATGATCAACTTTTTGGAAGCGCCCCTACTCGCTTTCATTTTAGCTTACCTTGTTAGATTTTTTAATACGGATGTTGATACAAGTAAGGGTTATGTTTTTGGAGAGAACGAAAACATTCCGGCTTACATGTTTATGTCTGTTGTAGTGGCTTTATTTATTGGATTAACCGTGAGTGCTGAAGAGATCATCCGTGACAGGAAAATTCGTAAACGTGAGTCGTTTTTAAATTTAAGTAAAGGCAGTTATTTGTGGAGTAAGATAATAATCATGTTTGCTTTATCTGCTATTCAAACATTAACGTTTGTTATTGTAGGTAATTCTGTTTTAGGAATTAAAGGCATGTATACCGATTATTGGATGGTATTATTTACGGCTTCGTGTTTCGCAAACATTTTAGGTTTAAATATTTCGTCAGCATTTAATAGTGCGGTGACTATTTATATCTTAATTCCATTTTTAATTATCCCTCAATTATTATTAGCAGGTGTGGTAGTTAAGTTTGATAAATTAAATCCAACACTTGCTAACCAGGGTAGCGTACCTTTAAGTGGTGAGGTAATGGCTAGCCGCTGGGCTTTTGAAGCATTAGCCGTAAATCAGTTTAAAGAAAATTCTTACGAGCGTAATTTTTATAAGTACGATAAAAGTATAAGCGTTGCTCAATACAAAAAAGATTACTGGATGCCAAAACTGGAAAGTAAATTGGTTAAAATTGAGAACGAAACTAAAGAAGGGAAAAAATTAACTGATGTAAAAGCCGATATAGCTTTATTATATAACGAGATAAGCAAAGAGTCCAAGGTCAACAAAAAAGTTGCTTGTGATGTTTTAAAACAGATCAACGAGAAGGATTATAATCCTGCTGTTGCTGCTGCTATTAAAGCTTATTTAACCAACATTAAAAATTATTACATCAACGTACAAAATACAGCTTATAAAAAACTAGATGAAGTAAAATTGTCAATGCAAAAAAATCCTGCTGAGAAAGAACAATTTTTAGCGCTTGCAGCCAATTATGATAATGAGAATTTAAATAACCTGGTAAAAAATGCGGGTGAATTAAACCGTTGTATTGAAAAAGACGGCAAACTTATCCAGCAAATTGATCCTGTTTACCAGGATCCGGTTGATTCTAAATTTGGAAGAGCGCATTTCTTTGCTCCTAGAAAAAATTTATTCGGCACCTATTTCTCAACCTATTGGTTTAATATTTGTGTTATCTGGATGATGAGTATAGTATTGATCATTACTTTATACTTTGAGGTATTCAAAAAAGTATTGGATGCTTTAGGAAATATTAAGTTTGGTAAAAAGAAAGCATTTTAAAATTATTTCTTAAGAGATGAAAAGGAGACAATAAATGTTTCCCTTTTTTTGTTGCGTGAATTCATGAAAGCGTAAGCAAACTCAGTGTCTCCCTCTGGAGGGAGTGGCCGGAGGCCGAGGCAGGAATTTGGTTTAGAAAAATAGTTCGCAATTTATTAATTTTTTTATATGCTTAAGCAGTTAACAGCTCACAAAACCAAAAACCTTTGGTTATAACTTTTGCATCTGTTTTACAATCGTCATCCATTTTTATATCAAGTGGTTTATAGATCTTTTCACCGATACTGATATTAATTTCTTTTTTAAAAATTGGACCTGCAAAACAAAATGTATGATACTCGCCATTCTCGCCACATGGATCAACATTGACAGGCAGATCTTTCAAAAATTTTTCATCAATTTCTCTTCCTAACCATTCTTCATTTAAATACCCATCATTAACACAACAAAGAACAGTTTTAAATTTTAAAGCAATAAAATCTTGTATCAATTGTGTTGTGTTTATTTTCCATAAAGGAAAAACAGCTTTCATATTTACTTTGGCCAGGTTTGCTTCACGATAAGCGCGAAGATCTTCTAAAAATATGTCTCCAAAAATAACATGCTCAATACCTTCTGATTTGGCTTTTAATAGAACAGCTTCCATTTGCTTTTCGTATTCACTATTGGTGCCTTCTTTTACTCTTACTTTTAATGAAGGGATGCCAATTGAAGCTGTTTGCAGATCCAACAATTCTTCGCGTGTACCGTGCATAGAAACACGCTTAAATTCATCATTTACTGTCGTCAACAAATACTTTACATCAAATAATTTCTCCGATAAAACTTTATTTAAACAATAAGAGGAATCTTTTCCTCCACTCCAGCAAAATATGGCTTTTGGTAATTGCATTTTATTCCTCAAAGATAAAATTTGTTACCGATCTTTCCCGGCTATTTTTTTTCGGATTCTGGCTATACATTTTCCGTTTTTACCTAAAAAGCCAATTTTGACTTTAAAGCTGGCGTAATTTTGTAGAAGAAATTAATTTATTAATAATAAAAAACAAGACCATGAAAAACTACATTTTTATAGCAGCTGCAGCCACTCTGATGGTGACAGCTTGCAACCAAGGGCCAACCGCTGAACAATTAAGAGAAACAGCAGTAAAAGATTCATTAATGTCGGTAATTAGCGATCGCGAAAC
>JBDSFC010000423.1:0-6497 GCA_039919745.1 Bacteroidia bacterium
CGCACTTACCAAAAAGTACAGAGATGCAAATCTTGGCACAATGCCTATTTTAGGACATTACTTAAGTAGAAAAATCCTAACGGACATTTTAGCCCAGGAAAGCTGCGTTGGGATCAGAACTTATTACGGTCTAAATGACAGTGGCCAAAAGGAACTTGTTATTGTTGGGGTAGACGCTAATGAAAATGATTTGGTTAAAGGTATAATTGGTGACAGAACTTATATTTGCCCACCTCGCTGTGGAAATAATAATGCGTTAAATAGCTAATGGATTTAGAGCGCTACGCCATTTTAGAAAAATTTTCGGCTTATAGCGTTTATATACCAACTTTGTTATGCTTATATAGAATTAAAGCCCTCAATAAATCATTGTGGGCTTTAGTTATTTATTTGCTGTTATGTATTTTAAGCGATCAACTGAGTTGGTTTATCAATGGTGAATACAGGAATGTTTTAATGAATATCTTCACAATTTTTGAATACGCACTTATTGTTTTCATTTACTATGAGCAATTTGACTATAAAAAGATTAGGTTGGGAATCATAATAATTAGTATAACCTTTTTGTTTTTGTATATTTTCATTTTGATTTATCAAAAAAATTATAGTAGCGTAGATACCATACTTAGTCCAATCGAATCTGCCATAATTGCAATATTAGCTGGTAGTTATTTGGTTAAGTTCTTAGTTGATCCAAAAATAGAGAAATTAAAAAAGCATTATTTTTATTGGATTAATCTTGGATTTCTTCTATATTTCCCCGTTGCGATTCTGCTTTTTTTAAGTTTTGATTTTTTGAAAGTTTGTAAACCCTCCACATTATATTTAGTTTGGGGAATACATTTAATTTTAAATACTATAAAAAATATATTATTGACAATAGGTATATGGATGAAACGAAATATACAATAATATTAATTTCAGGCTGTCTGGCAATTGTTTTTTTTGTATTGTTATTATTGGCTATTACTTCAATTTCTAAGAATAAGAATTTAAAAGTTGAAAATAAATTACGCATTTTAGAAAAAGAAAAGCAGATTGAATTGCTTACTGCGATTGCAAAAGCAGAAGAAAATCAAAATATCAAAATTGCTGGACAATTACATGATGATATTATTCCATTAATTGCTTTAGCAAGCAGTAACATTAATACTGAACTGACGAAACTTGAAAAGGAAGGGGTTCAATTACAAAATATAAGAAACGAAATTAAAGCGTTTTCAATGATTCAGGAAAGTATAAGGGAAATAATCCATGAAATTGTACCAGCAATGTTTACTTCTTTTGGTCTTCTTAAAGCGCTTGAAGTATTTATAAAGCAGATGAACAGGGGTAATAAATCAGTAGCTGAGTTTCACAACAATACCATTTTTTCAGGAGATTTACCTTTCACCATCGACGAGCAATTAACTATTTACAAAATTTGTAGAGAGGTATTAAGCAACTTGCTTAAGCATTCTAAGTATGACTATTTGAATGTTTCATTGGAAGAAGTAAAGGAAAACTTTATACTTTTATTTTCGCATGACGGTATAGGAATAAATAATGATGAGATTAATGAGTTACGGGAAGTAAGTTCAGGAATGGGACTTAAGCTTTTAGAAAGTCGGCTAATTGTTTTAAGTGCCGATCTGCTATATTCAAATGATGAAGGTGTTTCCAAAATAAGATTGAAAATTCCAATTAAAAAATGAAGAAAGAAATAACAATCGGTATTGCTGAAGATCACCCACTTTTAAGATTTGGCGTGGTTTCTGCTCTGAAACCTCACAAGCATATTAATATTTTGTTTGACGTGGGTGACGGAAAGGAATTATTAGAGAAGCTTAAAGAGGTACGTCCAGACATTATCCTACTAGATATTGAAATGCCCATTATGAGAGCGCAGGATGTAATGGAACGAATAAGCTTAAAATATCCAAAAGTTAAAGTAATTATAATAAGTGCTTTTTTTCAGAAAGATTATATTATTGAATGTTTTAAACTAGGCGCTAAGGCTTTTTTGCCGAAAGGAGATGAAATAGGGAAAGTTGTTGAAGTGATAAACATTGTACACGAGAAGGGAATTTATACCGGTACGGAAGTTTCAAAGATTTTAACAGAGGAACTCCAAAACTCAAATAAAAAAAAATCACAACAAAATCTTTCAGTAAAAGAACTAGAAATTTTACACTCTATTAGCAAAGGTAATACACGGAAAAAAACAGGTGAAATTTTAGGTGTAAAATTAGAAACGATAAATTATCACATGAATAATATTATGCGGAAAACCAATACCGATAATGTACAGAGTTTAATAAAATATGCTATCGACAATAAATTGGTTAAATAGGATATTCAAAGATGAAGAAATAAAAATATAATTTTTGTTCAAATAAAGAAATTAATTAAACTTTTTTATATCTAATTGAAACTACAAGTTTGACAATTTCTCCATCATGGATATGAAATTCATTATAAACAGAATAAAAGTCTTCTATAATTTTTTCAAATTCCACTTTGTCTATTGAAAGATAATGATGTTCAACACCTTTGTTACTTGTAGTTGTTTTGTTTTTCACTAATAATTTATCATTCATGCCATCCCAATCTGCATGAACCAATTTGTTTCTTTTTGCTCCAACGTCCTTTAATTTTTCAGCTAATTTTTTCACCTTATCTTTTTCTTGTTCTTTTTTTTCATTGGTCAAATAGCTGTCATGGATATACCAATATAATATTTTCTCCCAACAATCCACTTTTTGAACAAATCCCATTGAGGAAATCAAAAGCCAGCCGATTTCGTTTTCATTATAATTTATGAGTTCAGACAAGGATTCACTTAACGCATCATCAATTGAATTAAATTCAGTTGCAAGTTGCCCTATTAAAGGATAATAGTCTTCAATGATTTCAAAGGATGCAAATTTGTAAAAATCAGGATCATAATGCTTGTCAGAATCAACTTTTTCTTGTTTCATTTGGGATAAAATTTCATATCTAAGTTAATAAAAAACTCAGATAATGAGTAAATATAGCCACTTATAAGATTATTAAATATAATAAAGCCATATTTGTAACCTTTACAACTCAACAAAATCAATACTTGTAGCAGTTTTAAAACAAATTTATGATTTCTTCACAACTTCAAAACCAACCAGATATAAATTCACCTTTTATTTTTACTATTTCACCGCTTTCTTGTAACCGTAGTCATAACCTACGTTACAGCGTTTTTAAATCAATTTAAGGTCTGTTGAATTGTGTCAAATGGTGTTCAATTGTGTTTAGGCATAGTAACTTAAACCCTTTGTTCTGCGTTATACATATCAGAAACCAACCAATAGAAAGTTTCAAACGTATTAATTAACAAACCTAATTATCCCAACATGACAACACTTTACGAAAGGTAAAAGTATATGTACAGTTTAGGCAACAACGATAGTACCAAGATTAGAAAATTTTGTGTAGGATATTACAACCTGAAAGAACTGGCAGCTATTTACGATGTTTCAAAGTTCCTTATGCGAAAGCACATGAAACCTTATAAAGAGCAAATAGGAGAACCCGATGGTTATGATTACGACCCAAAACAAGTTGCACTTGTTTTCAGGTTGATTCCACTACCTTCAAATGTTCTCATAGTCAAGGCTTAGGTTAAAAATAGTTTGTACCCTCAACGCTTCCCTCAAGCGCAACAAACTCTTTCTACAAGCGTACTATAAAAGAAAACACGGCTTATCCCTCTAAGCCTGTTAAATACCAAGCCTGCACCGGGCAATTTATTTACCCTCAACACCTGTCAACTGAATGCACGACCGCATTCCATGTAGGCAATTTAAAAACACCAATACCCCTTAACGAATAGCTTGCGCTATCACGTAACGGACACCTTTTATCAAAAAAAATCAGCTATGTAATGCTTCACAGCAAAGCGTGGCATGGGAAAACTATTTTAAAAAATTTAAAAAAAAGAAATTATGAAACTCTTAAACATTCAATCCGACAGTTTCTCTAACCTGTTTTTATACGGCACGATCATGTTTGCCAATATAGATTACAAAGGAGTATTTGATTATGGGCTTAAAGCCTTTATAGGTGGTGCGGTATGGTTCGGTTTCAAAGTATTGCAGGATTATTATTCAGTAAAGGTGCGTGAAAAAGCACGCCGTGAATTAAATAATCAAGGCAAAGAAGTTTCAAAAGAACAAAACGATAAAGACGACGACAACAATTCATAGTTATGAATACGCTATCTAAAATATTCGGTGCAATGGTTCTCTTCGGAGGCGGTGCTTATGGGATCAGTAAGCTTTTGAAAGCAGGTAACACAGGAAAAAAATTATCTGTAACCCTAACGAGCATGAACCCACCAAAAATAAAGAGCGGTGCTTTATCCCTTAGCGTAAATGTCGCTTTGGATAACCCAACTGCACACACATTAACATTAAAAAAACCGTATTTGGTTGCATCCACTAACGGCTCGGAGGTTGGTAATAGTATTCCATCCGAAGAAGTTATAAACGTGCCTGCCAATCAAAGAACAATAATAAAAGGATTGAATATACAGATACCATTTACAAAATTGGGTTCTTATGCACTTAGTCTTTTAACTGGGAAAATCCCAAAAATGGCATTTGACGTAAGCCTCAGCACCGTTGCAGATGGCATACCCTATACCGACACACAACATTTTGAAGTTTAGAAATAATGAACGATAATCTAAATATTAAAAACATACTCGGTTATGTAGCGAAAGATAACCCCTTACGGGCAAGTCGGGACGGGAAAGAATTCGAGGGAATTATTCCTGCTCCCACTTGGACGGAGGTTGTTGTAATAAGAAGTGGCTCTGTGATTAACACCGTAAACGAAATGCGGAAGATCATTAAGCAGTATCACTGGCAAGCTGCAAAAGTTGCTCCATTAATGAAAGGTGCAACATTACAAGAAACCTGTGAAAACATCTGGAACTTTTTATTTTATCATATTAATTATAATGAAGATACGCCGGGCAAAGAAGAACTCAGAACTTTTGCAAGAACATGGGCAGAAAGACAAACAGGAGTTGACTGTGATGATTTCACAATAGCAGCAGGTAGTTTATTGTATTGTTTAAACATCCCTTTTTATATACGTATAGCACGTTACGCAGGAAAAAGTTACTTCCAACACGTGTATGATACTATTCCATCAAAAGATAAAGAATATATAATCATTGACGGGGTACTGGATGAATACGATGCAGAAAAACCACCGGCAGAATTTAAAGACTTTTTAGTTATGAATACAAATTCACTTAACGGAATTGATATATCCGTGTTAGGCTCAATCGAAGACGACAACCTTAACGAAATATCCGGCATACTATCCGGTGCGGACTTTGAAGAAGTCGGCAACTTAGAAGGATTAGGACGAGTTGCCTCCCGTGCCCAGGAATTAAATGCTTTAAAAAATCATTTGTGGCGCACACGCAATGTCATTGCTAAACGTCCCGAACTGATTCGTGAAAGTGAACACCCTGAAACGTTTTTAGGCATGGTAGATTATGCTTTAAAATATTGGGACACTGATAAACGTGATGAAGCGTTAGGGATTTTATCAGGTGAAGAAGACAGGATAAATGAATTGTCAGGTTTAGGGTCTTATCCCGATGGACATGAAAGCGTGGATTTATTCTATGGCTTAAATGGCGAAGGAACTTATGACGTATTAGGCAAAGCAAAAAAGCAACATAAATTTTTTCAAAAAGTAAAAGCCGCTGTTAAAAAAGCCGGTAAAGGAATAAAAAAATTAGCCAAAGCAGTTGTACGTTTTAATCCCATTACTGCGGGGATTCGTGCAGCAGTATTACTCGCTTTAAAAGTGAACCTTTTAAAAATATCCTCAAAATTAAAATGGGGTTTTCTAACACAAGCGGAAGCGCAAAAACATGGCTTTAATATGCCTGAGTGGACGAAAGTAAAAAAACATTTAGCTACAGCAGAAAGATTATTTGTCAATACGCTGCAAGGCAAGGCGGAAAATTTTAAACGCGCTATCATTACAGGCAGGGCAGGCGGATTAAGTGGCACTTTAGATGGCTTAGGCGTAGTCGTTGCTGCTGCCAGTACTGCTGCGGCAGTTCCATTTATTACAAAATTATTAAGCCTATTAAAAAATATCGACTTCAAAAAATTAATTGCGAAGGTGGATATAAAAAGTTTAATAAAAGGTAGAAAAAAAGCGGATGCAGATACCCCAACAGAAGATGGTGGCACATCTGTACCGGAAAATCCTGATAATTCAGGTGGTGGTGGTTCAGGTGGTGGCGGTGGTTCAGATAATAACGATGCAGATAATAACACACCTGATAATAATGGTTCTGATAACAGCGAAAACAACAACACAGATACACCAACAGATACCAACAATTCAGAAAGTAACAGTCAACAGGACGAGCCATTGCAAGATCAGAACAGCGACACTACCGAACAGCCTAGTGACGATACCGCAGATGCACAAAATACAGACGATGG
>JBDSFC010000426.1:0-4219 GCA_039919745.1 Bacteroidia bacterium
CTAAGATCCCGGGTGTAACAGTATAAATATCCTGCTTCCCTCTTCCACCAGATCTATCACTACTAAAATATCCTCTATCACCTTTTGAATTAATAACATAATAGCGGTCATCTTCTGTTGTATTTAATGGAAGTCCCATACTTTTTGGTTCGGTCCAGACATTATCTTTTTTAATTGAGAACATAATATCATAACCACCAATGCTCATATGGCCTTTTGAACTTAAAAATAAAGTAATACCATCCGGATGAATAAAAGGTGCATCATCATCGTAAGGTGTATTTATAATTGGTCCCATATTTTTTGCCGGACCCCAATCACCATCTTTTTTCTCGCTTACCCAAATATCACGTCCACCAAGACCTCCCGGGCGCTCGCTGGCAAAGTATAAATATTTTCCGTCACCTGAGATAGAGCAGGAACCTTCCCAGTATTCTGTATTAATGTTCTTATTTAATATGGTAGCTTTCGAAAATTCATCACCAACTAATTTACTCATGGCAATATCTCCTGAGTTTTTAGCGTCACTATAAAAAACAAATAACGTTTGTCCGTCCGGCGAAAGTGCAATTGCGGCATCGTTACCTTTTGTATTTAAAGCATCAATACCTTGTGGCTCTGAATAAATATTGTCAGGCCTTTTATATGCAACGTATACATCTTCATTATACTTACCTTCTATAAGGTCTGGTTCAAGACTAGAATTTAATTTACCACCCACCGAAGATTTACCACTATAGGTGAAAAATAAAATAGTCTCATCAGTTGTAATAACGGGTACATATTGTTCTTCGTCTGAATTAATAGGCGGCCCAAGATTTACAATGTCGGCAATAACTTTATTATCGATAAGCATTTTACCATTCTTACAATTTGTGATAATGAGTTTAGCGTCTTCAACAATTGCCTTATCTTCTTTTTTAATTGATGAGGCGCGCTCTTTTACAAAATTTTCTAAAATAGCAATGGCATCGTCAAACTTATAGTTAAGGTGATAAGCTTTTCCTAAAAAATAATCGGCATCAATAAATTTCGGGTAATCTTTTTTTATTTCTGTAAAAATTTCAGTAGCTCTCTCTTTTCTTTCAGGGTTGCGTAAACAGGAAATTCCTAATTTTAATTTATAGTCAAATTCTTTTGGGTATCTATTGCTTAATTCGTCAAACTTAACGTAGGCCGTTGCGTAGTCTTCGTCATTCAGAGCGTTATAGGCATCTTCTTCCATTTCTTTTTTGGTTTTTGTTTGCGCGGCGGCCGACAAAACACCTAAAAAAAGAAATAAAACAATAAGTTGTAAATAACTGGTTCTAAGCATAATAAATAAGCTAAATAATTCTTATAAAATTTGCAATAAATGAGTTAAAAAAGAGGGGGTAGCTTATAAACTTATTAAGATGAGGCTTTTAATAAGTCTGAATGAGGTAAAAGCCTTTACCAGCTGCACTTGCAGGCCGGACTAAAGTAAATTACCGTGTTTGGAAGCATGGATTGGATGTTATCCTGGTGGATCTGGGGGATAAGAATGTTGCGCAGATCCATTGCCCGAAGCTTAGTTAATTTTTTTAATGTTTCAGGAAAATATTCCAAGTTGTTACTCCAAAGATCGGCAATTTCTAAATTTTCGAGATCGCCAAAAGAATAAGGTAAACGGCTTACTTCGTTTTGATTGATGTTGATGTATTTTAAATTCTTTAATCCACCAATAGTATTTGGTAAACTTTCAAGGCCGGTTTTACTAACAAATAAATATTGCAGATTTTTTAACTGAACAATGGAGTCGGGGAGTTCTTTGATAGAGTTCTTACTTATATCTAAGTACTGCAGGTTTTTAAATTTTAAGATCTGCATTGGGAAATCCTTTAATTTCTTTTTTCGTAAAACCAGTTTCACTACTTTATCAGGATCTTTGCGGGCGCTGTCAAGATCGGTAAACTCGTCATATATAGATAAGGCAACTGAATCCAATAAAGTTGTCTGCGCAATGGCAGAAAATTTAATGGATAAAATAAGCAGTACTAAAAAGAGTTTTTTCATTATTTATTTTTTTGCCACAGATTTCACTAATTAACACAAATCGTTTCAGTGCAATTTGCGAAATCAGCGGCTTATTTCACAAATTCGTCGCAGCGTTGCTACGATAGCACTATACAAGTTCTTTGATCAGGGCTAAACAATTTTCTTTGTCTTTATTTAATTGAACAATAAGTTCGTTTAAATTATTAAATTTTTCCTCATCCCTGAGCCATTTTATAAAATTTAACGTAATTGTTTTAGTATAAATGTCTTTATCAAAGTCAAAAATATTTACTTCTATCTTTATTTTATCGTCGGTATCAGTAGTTGGATTAATACCAACGTTTAACATGCCAAAATAGTGTTCACCTTCAATAATTACTTCTACAAAATACACCCCAATTTTGGGAATTAGCTTGTCAGTACCCTCGGTTTTTAAATTGGCAGTAGGAAAGCCTAGTTGCCTGCCCAGCTGTTTGCCTTTAACCACTTTGGCTTTGAGGCAAAAAGGATGACCTAAAAAATTATTGGCCTGGTCAATTTTACCTTCTTCAACAGCTTTTCTAATATTGGTGCTGCTAACGGCAATATTCTCGATGTCTTTTTTGCTGATCTCTTCAATAGTAAAGCCATAATTAGGCGCATGTTCCTTGAGCGTATTAATATCACCTTTGCGGCCTTTTCCAAAACGGTGATCGTAGCCAATTACAAGGTGTTTAACATTTAAATGGCGTACAAGGATCTCTTCAATATAATATTTTACGTCCAATTGCGAAAAGGCTTTATTAAAAGGATAAACTACAGTAACATCTACTCCGTATTTTTCAAGCAGATCGAGTTTTTCGTCGATCAGCGTAATTATTTTAAGGTCTTTTTGCTCGGGGAATAAGATCTTGCGGGGATGAGGCTCAAAAGTAAGCACCACTGTTTTTAAACCCAGCGTTTTTTTTAATTCTTTAAGGCGATCAAGTATTTTTTGATGGCCCAAATGCACGCCATCAAAGGTTCCTATGGTTAAAATAGTAGGGCTTTCAATTCTAAAATGTTCGGTATTTTGTACAATTAACACAGCGTAAAAATAGTTTATTTAATGCAATAAAAGTTTTGCTTTTTTAATTTGAGACATTTTTGTTGTCGGGCAAAACCTGTTTCTTTTGTTTTTTATGCGATAAATACCGTTTTAAAAACGACCAAATCCAAAAGCGTTTTGTTGTTAAAAAGCCCTTAATAAATTACCGTTTTTTGTTTATTTATTATGATTTTAATAGTATCTTTGCGCTCAAATTTTAAGAAATTAATCTCATGTCGAAACAAATTGGCAAAATTGCCCAGGTTATTGGTCCCGTTATAGATGTACGCTTTGATCTTGAAGGCGGTAAATTACCAAATATTATGGACGCTCTAGAAATTGTAATGGGCGGAAAAAAGATCATTTTAGAAGTTCAACAACATACAGGTGAGAACACTGTTCGTACCATCGCAATGGATAGTACTGATGGTGTATATCGTGGAATGGAAGTTACTGCAACAGGTATGGGTATCTCTATGCCGGTTGGTAATAAAGTAAAAGGACGTTTATTTAATGTAGTTGGAGAAGCAATTGACGGAATTAATGAAGTGGATAACGCTGGTGGAAAATCAATTCACCGTTTACCGCCACGTTTCGAAGACCTTTCTACTGCTACAGAAGTATTATTTACAGGAATTAAAGTTATTGACCTTATTGAGCCATACTCAAAAGGTGGTAAAATTGGTTTATTTGGTGGTGCCGGTGTAGGTAAAACCGTATTGATCCAGGAATTAATTAACAACATCGCAAAGGGTCACTCAGGTTACTCAGTATTTGCGGGTGTTGGAGAGCGTTCACGTGAAGGAAATGACTTATTGCGTGAGATGATCGAGTCAGGAATTGTGAAATATGGTGATGCTTTCAAACATTCAATGGAAGAAGGCGGATGGGACCTAAACAAAGTAGATCTTAAAGAATTAGAAAAATCACAAGCTACTTTCGTGTTTGGTCAAATGAATGAGCCTCCTGGAGCCCGTGCGCGTGTTGCTTTATCAGGATTAACAATGGCTGAATATTTCCGTGATGGAGATGGTTCAGGACAAGGTGGACGTGATATCTTATTCTTTATTGATAATATTTTCCGTTTTACACAAGCAGGTTCTGAGGTATCGGCTTTATTAGGCCGTATGCCATCAG
>JBDSFC010000439.1:0-2726 GCA_039919745.1 Bacteroidia bacterium
CATGGAAAAAAAGCAAAAACATTTGATGCTATAAAATTTAAAGAAGCTGTACGCTTTAAAAACGAATTTAATTATCCTGTTATCACATCTGTGTCTACAATGGCAAGCATGGCCACACGTGTAAAATTCGAAAATAAAAAAACCAATCCAAACATACAGGTTTTTGGCAGTGATGAAAACTATATTCTAACAGCAGGTTATGATCTTGAAAAAGGAAGAAATTTTAATGCTTACGAAGTAATAAGCGGCGCACCAATTGTAATTATTGGAAAAGATATTGAAAAAGCTTTGTTCACTATAGGTCAGAGCCCCATCGATCAAACTATAAAAATTGGCTCATCGCGCTACAAAATAGTGGGCGTATTAAAAAGCAAAGGTAATAGCGCCGGTTTTGGTGGTGATAAATTATGCATCATTCCATTAACCAATGCGCGCCAGTATTTTGGAAGTGATAACATGAGCTTTACAATAAATGTGCTTACAAAAAGTAGTTCTATGTTGGATAATATTTTAAATGAAGCTAAAGCTGTTTTTAGAAGGGTCCGAAAAATTCCAACTACAAGCGTAGATAATTTTGACATTGTAAAATCAGACAACCTTGCTTCTATTTTAATTAAAGATCTAAAAACTGTTACACTTGGCGCAACCATCATTGGCTTAATTACTTTACTGGGTGCAGCTATTGGCCTCATGAACATTATGCTGGTAAGTGTTACAGAACGCACGCGTGAAATTGGAATACGAAAAGCTTTAGGTGCAACTCAAAAAGCAATTAAGTACCAATTCTTAATTGAAAGTGTGGTTATTTGCGTAATGGGAGGCTTGATAGGAATTTTGCTGGGGATAGTTATTGGAAATTTAATAAGCTTTGCTTTGAACACCGGTTTTTTTATACCCTGGTTCTGGATAATTACAGGCGTGATCATTTGTATTGTGGTTGGCCTATTAAGTGGTTATTTGCCTGCTAAACGGGCATCTCAATTAGATCCTATTGATAGTTTAAGATTTGAATAATTGATATTATTTGATAGTTTTGTATCAATGAGAAAAAACTATCTCCTCTTTTTATTATTTACCTTTTTCTTTTTTAGCAATTTTAAATTATCCTCTCAATCAAGAGTAGTAGATTCATTAAGATCAATTTTAAAGAAAACACAATTGGCAGATTCCATCAAAGCCAAAACATTAATTGCTCTTGCCTGGGAAATAAAATACGATAATGTAGATGAAGCCTTAAAAATATCTCAGGAAGGTGTTGAACTGGCAAAAAAAACAAATCGTTTTTCAGATGTGGCAACCGGTTTAAAGATCCTTGGCATTATTAATGACGAAACGCTTCATTATAAAGAAAGTATTAATTACTATCTAAATGCTATTTCATATTATCAGAAACTGCACGATACAATAAGCATTTCGCGTGTTGAATGTAATATTGGTATGTTGTATAGAAAAATGGATCAAAACCGGGAAGCAATACGCTTTTTCCGAAAGTGTACACCTGTTTTTGAGAAAGCAAATTTTGTAATGGGCATTAACCTTTCTAATCAAAACATGGGCATTGCATATTTTAACCTGAAAAATTATGATAGCGCACTTGTGTTTTTTTTAAGATCCGCGGCAGTTCTAAAAGCTAATAATATGAGTGATCCAAGCATCCTTGGAAATATTGGAAATTGTTACTTGATGAAAAACGATCCGGTAAAAGCTCGAAAATATATTGAGACCTGTTGTAAAGATCTTATTCTATCAGGCGATTCTTCTTCCAATTTTTATTTTTGGAAATATGCGCTAGCTAACCTTTATAGAGATCTTGGCAAAACAAAAGAAAGCATAAAATTATACGAAGAAAGTAAAAAAGGGTTTAAAGACCTAGGGCTATTTTACAGCCAAAATAATTTTACCCTAATTGTTCATTTGGCCGGAACTTACGCAACAGCCAGAGATTTTGAATTGGCGTATGAAAATGCTTCTACTGCATTAAGAATACGCGATACTTTATTTAATAAAGATTTTGCCGGACAAATGAACGAAATGAAAGAAAAATACGAATCAGATAAAAATGAGTTAAGTATAAGCAACCTTAATAAAGAAGCCCGGTTAAAAGATGCCGAGATACAACAGCAGCGCTTAAGACAGTATGGTATGACTGCCGGTTTACTGTTGTTGCTGGCTTTATCGTTTATGTTATATAAGAATTTTACAAGGAAAAAGAAGGACAATGTTATTATTCAGCATCAAAAAAATATTGTAGATGAAAAAAATAAGGAGATCACAGATTCCATTACCTATGCTAAACGAATACAAACCGCTTCCTTACCAACAGAAAATTACATACAAAGGAATATGGAACGTTTAAAGAAAAAAACTTGAATCAGCTTCCAAAACTAACGGCGATGATCTGGATCTTACGTTCAGAGGCTGCAGAAGGGTTATAAACCGAGTTACGTTTATCTTTAAGATCATCACTTACTTTACTAGCCGGCAACTCTCCAATATCAACATCTTCAAAAATAATTTTTCCTTCGCCTTCGGTCTTGTTATTAAAATATTTTACAAACCAACCATTTTTTGTCTCTGTAAAATAATTACGCAAACTGCTAATACGTCGTTTAGCTAAATTCACATTATAGTCTGTACTTGCTAACGGACTGCAATAACCCTTCATGGTTATTTTTACGGTTTCGCCTTTTAGTAAAACTTTTTCTAAAAGATCAGAGAATTTACGA
>JBDSFC010000109.1:0-3459 GCA_039919745.1 Bacteroidia bacterium
TCCCTGGCAGTCAATTAAAAGGTCTTTTTGTCCTATAGCTACTAATGCATCACCAATACTGGCGTCGCCATGTGGGTGGTATTTCATGGTATTACCTATAAGATTGGCTACCTTGTTGTATCGCCCGTCTTCAAGTTCCCACATGCTATGTAAAATACGGCGCTGCACGGGTTTAAGCCCGTCTTCCATTGCTGGTACCGCACGTTCAAGAATTACATAGCTGGCATAATCAATAAACCAATTCTTAAACATTCCACTCACGTGGATTATTTTATCTACCTCGTGGTGGTTCTCTTTATCCATTCCGTCAAAAATATCGCTCATCTAAAAAATAAAATAATTGCAAATATACATTAGGATTTAACAAAAAAGTCGGAAATAGTGGGTTTTGGAAGAAAAATATGGACTAAATATTCACAAATGGCTGCTAATAAACCAATATTTTGCGTTTTAAAAAGAAAAGTGCCTCCGAAAGCTTGGTGTTAAGTTTGGGATTAGAGTAGGCATTCATGCCCGCTTTTTCAATATTATTAGCATATCCATACACTTCATTTACCTGGGTTTTGTAAATTATTTCTTGTGTAACGTTGTTTCTTAATTGTAAAGAAATTACCAGCGCAGCTAATTTGATCTTATAATTACTTTCTAAAATATCGCTGCTAATGTCTTCCTGCGTTTCGGCAACAGATTCAATAATGTAATCAGCATCGGCAGGTTTACTAACTATTTGTACTTCCTGTCCGTTAAATTTTTGGTTAATGATAGATTCTATCAAATTTAAATTGGTTAGTTTACCAAAGTTTTTTTCTGATGAGGTTACAAAAATATTAATGTTGTTTACTCTTGCCTGAACTTTAAGTGATGGTGTTTGAATAAATTGTTTTAAGACAATAATACCTGCACGGCCTAAAGAGTCAGAACCCATTAAACTTGAGATATCCGGACTTAAAGCAAAAGCGGCTGTTTGATTTATTGGTTCAACATAATTTACTTTTAATTGTAATTCACCGTTTGAATTAGTGGTTGTTTTATCGTTGATCTTAATTTTCTCCTCATCACTTGAAATAATAAATGGAAAATTTTGCAACGGTGTTTTGGTATTTAATTCAAGCTTATACATTACCGGCGCGTAAGTTAGCTGGTAAGGCTTTAAAATTGGCATATCTTTTTGCTGCACTAAACTAATAGATTGTAATTGTTTTTGTATAACAGATGTAAGATCAAAAACAGTTTTAATACCATTTGTTTGCGCAGCATCAAAAGTAATTTCTTCACTTAGATAAGGTGTTAATACACCAAATGCCTGGATACGTTTTTTTAAACAAGAAGAAAAATCTTTATTTTTTTCATCGTTAAAACTTAAATTAATTAAGTTACTTGCTTTTGAAATGATCTGTTGTTTTTTTTGCGCTTTTTGATTGGCGTATTCCTGCTTATCAAGTTGATAATATACCCAGTATTGTTTTTCATTCTCATAAGAATCCACTAATTGATAACCTTCAATATTATCTGTATTGGTAAGGTTGATCAATGAATTAAAGTTCTCGTTAAAATTATTATTGTTTTGAACCGTGTATAGAACTGAGTTACTGGAAATGTTTACTTTAATTTCAGAACTAAGATCATATAACGCATTTTTTTTCGCGTCAATTTGATAGTTGCCTCCTTTACCTTTTTCCGAAACTCCAATACCAACGTATTTAAAACCATTATTTGGCCTGCTGCTTACCCATATAGGCACTTTTACTTCAGTAGCCGGGGTTTGTGCAACTTCTTTTTTGCTTTTGCAGGAAACAAGTAATACAAATAGAAAAAGTATGTAACTAATTTTTTTCAATATTATTTTATGTTATTAATTACAGAGCTGCTAAAAAAATCTATGGCTTTATTATTTGCTTCGCCTTTTAACTCGTCAAACGATTTTAAAGTACTCTTTGCCGTAAAAAGACCTCGCCAATCGCGCGGGTTGTATTGTGCTGTTGGCGCTGTTTGCTGAGGATTGTAAGGAAACAAATTATTTACATTGCCATTAAATGCTTTTTGAAACTCATTGTATTGCATTGCATCCTGGCTAATAATGTTTTGCGTCTGCGATGAAACTATCTGATTTGAAAAAGCATTTATTATTTTGTATTTATAGTCATATGAATAAGAACGCGAGCCTTTTACCAAATTATAATTAACGGGTTGATACTCAGTTATAGTTAGGGTTAAACTTTTAATTGTGTTTATTTGATTGTAAGCGGTGTAAGAAGTTTTTGACGGGTTGGTATTTAATTCTTTTTTATTGGATACGGCGTAAGTATAAAAATAATCTGCACCAGTCGCTTTTCGAATAGCCTGGATAAGGTCTACATTATTGTTATTGTTTAAAAGATCTGTTGATCCTGTAGTTTCATCAAAAGGTGTATTATTAATAAGTTTAATGTTAGAAAATTTTTGAAGAGCTACCTGTGTGAAGTTATTAAATAAATAATCTTCAATTTCTTTTTCAGGAGTATTTGCTGTATTTCTTGGTTCAATAAGAATAAATTCTTTTGTTTGTTCTGCTGATGAAAGATCATAAAGCTCTTTAAAATCTTTATAATTTTCAGTTCTGCTTTTTATTTTTGATAAAGTAATTAATGCGCTGGCATAATTTTTACTTTCTAAACTAACAATAGCACTTTGATATAAAGGCTCGCAATAAGATGTGATCTCTAATTGTTGTGTTGTTTTATAATTTGAGTTGTATTTTTTAATGTTGTTGATGTAAGTTAAAGCCTCGTTATATTTTTTTTGATTTACCATGCTGTAAGCCTGGGTGTAGTTTTTTGAGCAATAGGTTTCAATTGTTTTTTGATAATCATCTTCGTATGATTTTGGATAATCCAATACCACATTAAGTGCCGCGGTTTTTGCTGTAAATTCTTTTAATTTCTCAAAACTTTCCAGAGAAGATTCTACTTGCTGCGTATTATAGTTCCTGAAAAAGTCCGAAGACATGCTGGATACATGTTTTTGACCAACGCTTTGTAATTTAACGCGGGCATCTACATTAGAAGTTTTTCGTTGCAAAGCTTCTAAATAATATTCTGCAGCTTCGTTAACAAGACCTTTCTTTTCTAATGCTTCTGCGGCTTTAAAATACTTCTTAGAGCCTGTGCAGGCAAAAAGAAATAGCGATCCAACTAAAATAAATATGGGATAATTTTTTTTCAAAAAATTTTGGGTAAAAAAAGAGCACCCTTTTAAAGATGCTCTTTTAAGATTTTTTATTTTCCTTCGTCAGCTAATTTTTTCATTTCAGCATCAAAGATCGATTGGAATTTTTGTTTATCGTAATCTAATTTCAATTTAGCGTCATTAGATATTTTAGCATCTAACTTTTCAAAGATAGTTTTCTTTGCGGCTTCAATTGCGATCCAGTAGCTAAATGCACCGTCAGTTTCTTTGAAGATCTTCTCTCCAATTTCTCTA
>JBDSFC010000498.1:0-4838 GCA_039919745.1 Bacteroidia bacterium
TGTTTTTTTCCAAAACGAAAAAAGCCTTTAAATTTTGTAATGCCTGAGTTGTATTTGTCTATATAATCACCCGTATAAATACTATCGGGCGGCATTATCAATAAAGGATTTCTCTTTTTTAAAGAGTCCACTACAATTTTTTGTTGTTGTTTTGAAATAGAATCTGTAATGTGTTTGTTGGCAACTGTCTCAGTTGTATCAGTTTCGGTAGTGTTCTTACATGCAAAAGCAAACAGAATAGCTGAAAGTATAAAAAATATTTTTTTCATAGGATTAATTTTTTCGCTCAATTGCGTAGATCAGTAATCTTTCAAGACTATCACGCGAATCGTTCTTTGGTAAATTAGCCAGTACGCTCAAAGCTTTATTCTTGTATTCGTGCATCACTTTATTGGCGTAAGCAATACCGCCTTTTTCTATTACAAAATCAATAACAATTTTTACCTGTTCGCTTTCTTCATTATGATTTTTAATGATATTAATAATTTTTCGCTTTTCCAGCCATGTACAGTTGTTAAGCGCGTAAATTAAAGGAAGTGTCATTTTTTTCTCTTTCACATCAATACCGGTTGGTTTACCAATTTGATCATCATTTCCATAATCAAAAAGATCATCTTTTATCTGGAAAGCAATACCGGTTAAAGTGCCAAATTCTTTTGCAAGGTCAATTGTTTTTTGGTCATTACTAACTGAGGCGGCGCCAGCAGCACAACAAGCCGCAATTAACGTGGCTGTTTTTTTAGTAATGATCTCAAAATAAATTTCTTCCGAAATATCCAGCCTTCTTGCTTTTTCTATTTGTAGTAATTCCCCTTCACTCATTTCACGAACGGCATTACTTACGATCTTTAATAAATGAAAATCATTATTATCTAACGAAAGCAATAAACCTTTTGATAGTAAAAAATCACCAATTAAAACCGCAATTTTGTTTTTAAATAAAGCGTTAACGCTAAAAAAGCCACGACGCTCATTACTATCGTCCACCACATCATCGTGAACCAGGGTTGCTGTATGTAATAATTCTATTAATGCGGCGGCACGGTAAGTGCTTTCATTTATAGTACCGGTATTTTGCGCACTTAAAAAAACAAACAACGGACGTATCTGTTTACCTTTTCTTTTTACAATGTAGTTGGTGATCTTATCCAGTAAAGGCACAGAACTTTTCATAGCATCTTTGAACTTTTCTTCAAAGGCCAGCATATGTTCTGCTACCGGTTGCTTTATTTCGTTTATTGCTTTAGACACAATGGTCTTAAATTTAAACTTTTTATTTTAATTGTTCCATGGCCAGCTTGTTTTTATTTGCCAATTGGCCACAGGCCGCGTCAATGTCTTTACCGCGACTATGACGTACGTTACAAATAATCCCGTTTTTCTCTAAATGATCGGTAAAAGCCTTTAAACGTTCTCTTGTGGTTTGCTTAAATTCACCGTCGTCAATAGGATTATATTCAATAATATTTACTTTACTTTTTACCTTTTTACAGAATCTTACAAGGTCCTGCGCATCTTCAATTGAATCGTTATAATCTTTAAAGGCAATATATTCAAAAGTTGGGCGTGTACCCGTTTTATCAATAAAATAATTTAATGATGCCGCTAAATTTTCTAATGAATTGGTTTCATTTATCGACATGATGTGATTTCTCTTTTCATCACTAGCTGCATGCAACGACAAGGCCAAATGAAATTTCACATTGTCATCCGCCAGTTTAGTGATCATTTTTGCAACACCTGCCGTAGAAACTGTAATACGCTTTGCTGCCATACCAAGGCCTTGGGGGCTCGTAATTTTATCTACCGATTTTAATACTTCTGCATAATTCAATAAAGGCTCGCCCATACCCATGTAAACAATATTGGTTAAAGGCGAATTGTATTTTTCCATGGCCGTATTTTTTACCACAACAACCTGGTCATAGATCTCATCAGCATTTAAATTGCGCATGCGTTTTAATTTACCTGTTGCACAAAATTTACAAGTTAAACTACAGCCAACCTGTGATGAGATACAGGCCGTAAAACGCGTTTGATGAGGTATCAGCACACTTTCTACCACATAATTATCATGCAGGCGCATAGCACATTTAATGGTCTTGTCAGAGCTTATTTGCAGTTCGCTTATTTGTACGGCGTTTATTGCAAAATTGGTATTTAAATAATCGCGTAAGTTTTTTGAGAGGTTAGACATGGCATTAAAATCAACCGCGCTTTTTGCCCAAAGCCAGTCATACACTTGCTTGGCACGAAATGCCGGTTCGTTGATCTCTTTAAAAAGATCGGTCAATTGTTCAACTGATAAAGCACGTATGTCTTTTTTTGCCATATAAATTCCGCTACAAAGATACCATACAAACTGATAAATAACTAACTTTAGGTCATGCGTTTTTTAGCTTCAAATAAGATCTTTAATGGAAGGCAATACCTGCCGGAAGGCTCTGTATTAGTAATTGACAGCCAAAATACGTTAAAAGAGATAACTTCAGAATCAGCTATTCCAAAAGATAAGATCGAATATTTTAATGGCATTATTACACCGGGTTTTGTAAATGCCCATTGCCATTTAGAGTTGAGTCATTTAAAAGACAAGATCCAAAAACACACAGGAATACCGGGTTTTGGACAGCAAATTATTATGCAGCGCATGGGCGGTGCTTCTAAAGAAGAAATTCATGAAAAAGCTTTGGCTGCCGATGAAGCCATGTGGAAGAATGGAATTGTTGCAGTTGGAGATATTAGTAACGCAGATGATAGTTTTAAAACAAAACAAAATTCTAAAATAAAATATCACACATTTATCGAAATATTAGGATTAAATCCTGTCAACCAAAAAGTAATGTTTGATCTTGGTCTTGCATTCTTAAAACAATTATATGCAATTAATTTAAAAGGAAGCCTGGCCCCACATGCGCCATATAGTACGTCGTTAGAGTTAATTGAAAGTATAGCAAGATACGATAAAGAAAATAATTTGCCTTTAGCTATTCATAACCAGGAAACCGAAGAGGAAACAAAATTTTTTCTCGGAGAAAAAAGCGGTTTTAAGGAATTATATGATTTTTTAAAAATGGACATCTCCTTTTTTAAAGCTCCCGGCTGTTCAAGTTTAAAATATTACAGTTCTGTTTTTAAAGAACAAAAAGTAATGTTGGTACACAATACTTTTTCAACTCCAGAAGATATAAAGCTCGCAACTGACAAAAATTGTTTCTTTTGTTTTTGTCCAAATGCTAATTTATATATTGAAAATAAATTGCCTGATTATAATTTGTTTAAAGAGCATATTAATTTACTTTGTATTGGCACTGATAGCCTCGCGAGCAATGCTGCTTTGGATGTTATTGAAGAAGCAAATATTATTTTAAAGAACACAAAAGCATTTTCAGTAGAAAATATTTTACAAATGCTTACTTATAATAGCGCGGTCGCTTTAGATCTTGAGAATGAATTTGGAAGTTTGCTTCCCGGAAAAAACGCGGGATTGAATCTTTTAAGTTTTGAGAATGATCAATTAAAATTAATTCAAAAAATTATTTAAACATGTTGTATTTAAAATCATTTACGTTTAACCCTTTTCAACAAAACACCTATTTATTGTATGACAATGAAGGTGCCGCTTTTATTATTGATCCGGGCAATTCTTCTTCTTCAGAAAACACAACACTCAAAAATTTTATTGAAGAAAAAAAATTAAAATTAACGCGGCTGCTTTTAACCCACGCGCATGTGGACCATATTCTTGGCAATAAATTTATTTTTGACACCTATGGCCTTTTACCCGAGTCACATAAAGAAGAAGTTTATTTTATTGAAAAATTGCCGCAAACTGCTGCTATGTATGGTGTTCCATTCGAGCCCTCTCCTTTTCCTGAAAAATATATTGAACCGGGTGATAAGATCAGTTTAGGTAATTACGAGTTTGAAACCCTTTTTACACCCGGCCATTCACCCGGAAGTATTTCTTTTTACAATAAGGAAAACAAATTATTGATCAGTGGGGATGTTTTATTTCGCCAAAGTATTGGCCGTAGCGATCTGCCAAAGGGCGACCATGAAACATTATTAACCTCAATAAGAGAAAAACTATTTGTTTTACCCGATGATGTAAAGGTATACAGTGGTCACGGGCCCAGCACCACTATTGGATATGAGAAGCAAAACAATCCTTTTTTGACATAAAATCCTGCTTTGTAGCTACGCTACTTATGTTTTTTTGCCACAGATTACACAAATTCCCACAGATTTTTAATCTATTTAATCCGCGAAATCTGCGGCTAAGTTTGATGTAGTCGCCAGATATCAATAATATCAGCCATTTTGCAAAGTTTCACTAAATAAAACTGCTATCTAAATTAATATTCTGGTTATCTTTGCCTTATCAGAAAACCCGTAATCATATTTGCTCTTTTTTACTCTTTTGGCCTTTTAGCGCAGGAGCCTATTCTTATTCCTTCTGAAAAGCCAAAGTATGACAGGAGGGAAGAGATCCTTCATGATGGCAAACGTTATAGAAAATATAATGATTATTTAAATATTGGCGCGTCATTTTTTAATTCAAGTTTAAGATCAGATGTTCAACATGGTGTTAGCCTTGATTTTCATTGGCATATCCGCCGACAATATTTTCAAACGGGTTTTGCAATCAGTGGTAATAAAGTATTAGAGAATAATAAATCGCAGTTTCGGATTGGGTATGGTTACCGTAAAGAAACACCCAAATACAATATTGCTTTTTTTGGCGGCAGCACCTTGTTTTATGGTGTTTATGCTGTACCCGATACAGGCGCCACATTCAGGCCCGAATTTTTCGGAGGCGTTGGACTTTATGGAAG
>JBDSFC010000501.1:0-2734 GCA_039919745.1 Bacteroidia bacterium
CCGTAAACCTTTGGTAAGAGCTATTAAATCAATATATTTGTGTAAAGCATGAAGTCTGTTTGTTTTTTTGCATCTTATTTTACCGGTAATAATTTACCGTATTACATTACTGTTTATTTAAAGGAGCTAAAAAAACATTTTTCAGAAGTTGTTTTACTTACTTCTCAAAAAGAACTGTCTCAACAAAGCCGGCAGTTTTTAACTGCTGAAACTATTCAATTGCTTACTGAAGATAACGATGGCTTTGATTTTGGCATGTGGTACAAAGCTTTTAAGAAGTTTGATGTTGCTTCTTACGATAAAATAACGCTTGTAAACGATTCCTGCGTTTTATTTAAGCCTTTGGATGAATTTATTTCCTGGGCAAAAGCAAATACTGCCGATATACAAGGAATGACTTTGTCAGAGGCTGTTGCGCCGCATATACAATCATATTTTTTAGTTTTGAATAAAAAAGCGGTACTTCTTACAACAGAATATTTTGAGAAGAATGGTATTTTAAGAAATATTTCTGATGTTATTAGAACGTACGAAATAGGTTTGAGTACACATTTACTTTCAAAAGGACTGACTATGGCTGCATTTGTTGATAATAATGGCTACAAAGGCGAATTCAGTCCTTATTATCAGTGTATAAAATATCATCTTTCTAAAGGCATTCCTGTAATTAAAAAGAAGATATTGTTTACATCTTACAGAAGAGATGAACAATTTACATTGGCAAGAATGAATTTTAATATTGATCCTGAATATTATATTCATCTAATTAAAGAACAGAAAAAAAATACAATTATTGATTTTGACCGTTTAAGGTCTGATAAAACAGATAGTATGGATGCAGCCTCGAAAATTAAATACGCTTTTAATCGCCGGTTTATTAAACTTGTAAGATCATTCAGAAAATAAATTGTTTAAGAGGGTATACAATAAAGCTTTATCGGTTGCTAATTCAGGGATTGGCAAAATTCATTTATTTCTCGAAAGAAAAGGAATAATAGAACCTATTATCTTTTCATTCTACAAAAACATTGAGAATCGCGTTTTTGTTGATCACAAATACCCCGTAAATTTTGATCAAAAAGATAAACAGCTTTTTGACCATTATACAAAATATACCACAGCGGGCGAACAGGTAATTGAATTACAGGATGTAAATATCAGCGAACGAGGAGTAGTATTTAAAAAATACAATAATTTGGGTTATGCGCTTCCGCACCCTGTATTCAGGGCTACTTATGGTTGGCTGTATATTTTTAACCAGTATTTATTTCGCAAAAAAAAGAAAAGCGATCCTGATAAAACCTATATTTTAATTTATGATTTTTGGTCTCGCGCTAATTATTATCATTGGCTGGTTGATGCATTGCCAAGATTGTGGATCTTAAAGGAAGAGTTAAAGCAAAATAATTACTCACTTTTATTACCTGCCAACAGCCCAAAATTTTTAAAAACAACTTTAAATTATTTTGAGATCAATAACATTACTTACATTGAAACTAAAGAATATTTACAAGTAAAGAAACTATTGGTTCCTGATTACGCCGCAGGCTCGGGACATATTCATCCGGTAAAAGTAAAAGCAATTAAAGATCATTTTGTAAAAAAAATAAACGCTATTTCAAAAAAAGAAAGAGTATATGTGAGCCGCGGTAAACAAAAAGCCCGTCGTGTAAGCAACGAAGATCAGATCATTGAAATAGTAAAACAATTTGGTTTTGAAGTAATCTATTTCGAAGACCATACTTTTGAAGAACAGGTAGCTATTGGCAAAGGCGCTAAAATAATGGTTACCAGTCATGGTGCCAATCTTACCAATTCATTATTTATGCCTGAAAAAGGAACTGTGCTTGAATTAATAAGGGAAGATAAACCGAATTTTTGTTATTGGGCACTTAGTAATACTGCGGGAGTTAATTATTATTATCAATTATGTAAAGTGGTAGGAAATGATCATTTATTGGTAGATGTTGAATTGTTTAAAGTAAATTTGCAAAAGGTTTTAAATGGCTGAGCCACTAATAAGCATATGTATTCCCACTTATAATGGAGAAAAATACCTCGAAGAGTGTATTGATTCATGCTTATTACAAACGTTTAAGAATTATGAGATAATCATTTGTGATGATGGATCAAGTGATAAAACAGTTGAAATTATTGAAAGATATAAAAGTAAACATCCCGCCATTAAATTTTTTAAAAACCCTAAAAACCTTGGCCTGGTGGGTAACTGGAATAAATGTATTGAGTTGACTTCCGGTGAATGGATAAAATTTATTTTCCAGGATGATAGTTTAAGAGAAGATTGTCTCGAAAAATTTTCAAAAGAAATAGATAACTCTGTTGAATTAATTGTTTGCAAACGTAATTTTAAATTAGATAAAACACCAACAGAGGACGAGAAAGATTATTATGCTAATAGGGTTAAAACCCTTGAGAATACCGGATATTTTGGATCAACTTTTTTTGCGCCACAAATTATTTCCAGGATCGCAGCCCATAATATTGCTCTTAATTTTATTGCAGAGCCCTCATTAACGCTATTCAGGAAGTCGGTTATAAATAAGATTGGTTTATTTGACCCGGAATTAAAACAAATTTGTGACCTCGAGTTTATGTTGCGTGTAGCTTCTAATTTTGGGTTAAAATATATACCGGAGCAATTGTGTTTATTCATGATACACAGTAGTTCAACAACTGAAAAAAATGTAACGGGTAAAAATTATTATACAGAATC
>JBDSFC010000502.1:0-3584 GCA_039919745.1 Bacteroidia bacterium
CATACTGGCCATTACTGATTTTATTAGATTGTAGCAAAAATAAGTATAAAACTTCCACTTTTTACCACTTTAAGCCCTTTTTTACCACTATTGTTGAAAAAATGAGTGTTTTAAACAATGTTAATAACGCTAATTATCAGCAAGTTAAAATGGTTTTAAGGTCTTGAAATGTAGATTTGACAGGCTATTTGAATTTTGGCAACAGAGAAACCCGCTGTTAATTTCGTTCCTTCTTCTTAACAGGTTATTAACAATTTCAGTTAAGTGAATTTAATGTTAAAGTTAAATCTGAAATTTGCCCGAAATAATGATGGATCTATAGCAAAATAGCCTTGGTTTGTTTGATTATATTTGCAAATGAAAAAAATCCTACTCTTTTTATTTTGTTTAGCGAGCATAAGTTTGTTCTCTCAATGTCCTACTTTAACTGTTGCTCCATTATCTTATAGTGCTAATTGCCCAGGGCCTTTTTATACTTTTACGGCGACACCAAGCTATTCAGCTAATGTAACATCGCGTTGGTTAGGTAATGTTAATTTACCAATGACAAGCACAGTAATTACAAGTTTAAATAGCTACAAAGATGTTTTTATGCCAAGCGCTCCGGGAACTTATACCATTGAGTTTACAGATAATTCAACTTCGTGTGTTGTAACGCAAACAGTAAATGTGTTATCAGGTAGTGGTTTTCCTACATACGATCTTGTTGCATCAACTTATAGTCAAACATGTTCAAACTCAGTTGTAACATTCAGTGTTTTAAATGTTACTACAACTGCGAGCCTAGCCCCCACTTCATATTATTTTGGCCAGATAATGTCTGGTTATAATCTTACGCCTTTTTCAAATTCATTAACGCTTCCTGTTGGCTCTTGCGGCAATTACAGAATGGTTGTTCATGATAATGTTAATTCATGCGAAACTATTTATGATTTTGTGTTAAGCTGCGCTACCTTATCCGCTTCACCTCTGACATTTGCCGGGAACAATACCATTTGTATTGGGTCAAGTGCTACACTTAGTGTAACCGGTGCAAATACCTACACCTGGCTTAATACAAGCAGTAACTCTCAAACAATAAACGTGTCGCCAACTTCGCCAACAAACTATTCTGTAAATGCTACTAATTCTCTTGGCTGTATAACCAATAGTACTTACGTTGTAGTTGTAAATCCAACATGTGCAGAAATTTGGCCGGGAGATGCCAATAGTGATGGAATTGTTGATAATACAGACGTTTTTGAATTAGGTCTGTGGAACTTGAACACAGGGCCAACAAGAACATTAGCCACCAATAATTACACCGGGCAGATTGCAAGTAACTGGACAGGAACAGTTAGTAGCGGAAAAAATCAAAATCATGCAGATTGTAACGGTGATGGAACAATTGACACAAATGATACCTTAGCGATCTTTAATAATTTTTCGCAAACACACGCCTTTAAAGCCCCTGATATTTTTGTTACAAATGCTGATATAAGTATAGTTCCAACACAAACACTTCTTCTTGCTAATACTTTATCAAGTGCGGATATTTATTTAGGAAGCGCAATACAACCATTAACCAATTTATATGGCGTTTCATTTAATATTCAATTTGATTCTTCTTTAGTACAAAATAATTCAATTTACATTTCATATAACAACTCTTTCTTTAATACCGGAAATATTAATTTCAAAAAAACACTATTTGCAAACGAAAAAGTTTACACGGCAAGCATAAGAACAAATGGAACAAATGTTTCGGGTAATGGTAAAATTGCTACTTTATATTTTAAAACGAAATCAAATTTTCCCGGGAATTCTGTTTTAAATCTATCGGTCGTAAATCCTAAAGTAATAAATAATACAGGCGCACCAGGTGTTATAACTGCAGGTACATCAAGTCTTCAGGTTCTTAACGATGTTGGCTTCAATGAAAATTCAAAACTACAGAACATGGTTATCATCTATCCAAATCCTGCAAAAGAGTTTCTTTACATAAACAATAATTTGAAAGAAACAATTACAATTGAAATGACAGATGTTTTTGGAAGACCACTTCTAAAAACATCTGTAACTGCTTCTGATAAAACAGATCTTAAAGGATTATCCACGGGAGTTTATTTTATTACAGTAAGATCAAATACAAATAGTTTCGAAAGAAAAATTATTGTAGAATAGATCAGATCAATCCGTCTTTTTTAAAATAATCAATAATAGCATCTATTATTAATTTGTTTTGTTGTTTTGCATCTAAATGCGGTAAATTTTCTTTCAAGGTCCAGTGTGGCCAACCATCTTTATCTCTGCCATCAAATTCATAAAAACCAAATGGCTCAAGCAATGCGCAAATAGCAATGTGCATGACCTCTAGCTTTTCATCTTTTTTATATTTTTTAAAAGGCTTACTTAATTCCTGTAATCCAATAATAAATAAAATAGCATCATAATCCATTGGTCCGCCAAAGCGTTCACTCAACTTTTCCTGTAAAATACTCCAATCGCTTTGCATAATTAAATTTTAAATCCAAAAACAAGAATGTCATCCACTTGTTTTTCTGATCGTGTTATTTGTGAATAAAGATCTTCAATGTTGTTTTTTTGTTCTTCAAAAGCCAGGTCAAAATTACTATTTATATACTCTTCAAAACCTTTGAACCCAAATTTATTTTTATTTGTCTTATATTTTAATTGATCTTTAAGTCCATCTGATGTCATATAGAACCCTTTAGTATCCGCTAAAGTAAATGTCTGATCTTTTACATCTTTAAGACTGGTATCTTTACCAAGCTCTAAAGTATAACTCTCCGCCATTTTTAATTCGTTATTATTACTAACCGTGTAGAGATCTATTTTTGAGCCTGCATATACCAATTGTTTTTGTTTTTTATCAACGATACAGATCGCCAGATCCATACCTTCATTTAAAGTTTTTTTAGTTTTTTGTTTGCGTTGAAGGTAATTATATATTTCACTATTAACTTCTTCTAATATTTTTGCGGCCGAAGTTACCTTTTTTTCTAAAATAATGTTATTTAAAAACTCGTTCGCGAACAACGTCAATAAAGAAGCCGGGATACCATGTCCTGTACAATCTCCAAGCACTACAATTATTTTATCACCAACTTCTTTTACCCATAAAAAATCACCACTCAAATTATCAAAGGGTTTAAATAACATAAAATGATCCTTAAAAATAGCCTTTAATTCATTTTCAGAAGGAAAAATAATGTATTGTATTTCCCTGGCGGCCTCAATACTTTCTAAGATATTTTTATTTTTCAGTTCTAATTCATTTTTTTGTTGTAAGGTAATTTCTTCTTGTCGTTGAATTATTTTTTTCTGTTTTGATGTTATTCTTAAACGGTTAAAAACAAAAGCCAAAAAGATCAATGCCACTAAAATACCAATGATCAAAGCAATACGAATGGTTTTTTGATTTTTGATCTCCGCGTTTTGTAAAGCAAGTTGGGTTGAAGTGATCTTTTTTTGTTCAATACTTTTAATGCTATCTGTAATTAATTTTTTATCATAATCGTATTTGTATTGTTTTTTTAAAGCTTCACGTTTATTACTGTTATTTAAAAGACTATCACGTAACG
>JBDSFC010000560.1:0-4897 GCA_039919745.1 Bacteroidia bacterium
AATTGAATGAGCGAACCTTTCAATTATTTACAAATTTTAACAAGATTACCGTTTACTCCTGGTTTTAATTTCTTCCAGCAGTTTATCCTCACTTCCGTGCCGTTTTTTAATATGTATAAAAGAGCCCTTTCCAATTTCAGATATCTCTTTTAGGTTTTGCATCGCATCTTTATCATTACCAAAAGCTACTGTAGTTAAAACAATATTTTTATCCATTTGTTTTTGCGTCCATGTTTTTTGGTCTTCACTATAAAATCTAAACTTTCCATCAGTTGCCATTATTACCTGGTTATTTCCTTCAGCAATAAAGTGTTTTTGAGCTAATTGTTGGCTAAATAAAATTGCTTTGTTTCCTTTTGTTAGACCTTTGGCTTTTAAACGATCTACTATTTCGTGTAATTGTTTTTTATCAGACCCTTTAACCGCTTCTTTAATGATCTTTACACTATCCGCGTAAGTTACAAGAGTAATTATATCTACTTCACGCACAGCGTCTATCAAAGTATGCAATGCTGTTTTCATTAGCGGTAGTTTTAAAGAATCTTTCATTGAACTACTCACATCAATTAAAAATAAAATATTATTAGGTTTATATCCCAAAACAGAAAGTTCATTGCTGTTTTCATTTAATACTACAGCAGGTTTTTCCCAAATTGTATCTATAATTGGTTTTGAGGAATTATCCGGAATCTTATTGCTGTTATCTCTTTTTTCTTTAGTGTCTTTTACAACAATGGGTTCGGTAGTTGTTTTAATTGAACTGTTTTTTCTATTCCCAAAATAAAAGCAAGCTGTTTTATCGTTAGCTTTTATTTTTTCAAGGTCTCCCGAAACGCTTACCTCATAAGGTTTTAAATTATCACTACTAATAATGTTGATCTTCTTTTTAAATTTTCCATTACTCTCAGGCAAAAAAGAAATAATTATCAGACAGGTATCCTCTGGTAGTAATGTTTTTTTAGAAGTAAATACCTGAACGCCTTTATCAGCATCGGCACGCATTAAAAAAACTTTTTTTCCGGTCTTGTTCTTAACGATCACATCGCCTTTTATTTGGTAAGCTTCTGCGATTGATCCCAGGTCTGTATTCTGCTCAGTAAATTGTAATTGCGCATGGCCAAAAAAGCCAAAGAAAATAAAAAGTAAAAAAAGTTTGTTGAACATAATTTATATAATACAAAGATCAGGCAAATGTTTTTGTTAATCGTAATTTTTATCTTCTCTTAACAAACCTTCTTTTCCTCTCCCGCCCTTCGGGCACCCTCTCAAGAGATGGACACTGGATTTGTTATCGTGTAAGCACACTAAATATCCTCCTCTGGAGGAGGTGTCGCAAAGCGACGGAGGAGGAAAATATTAAATTGCCTGCTCCGGCGTCTCTTTTTTCATTGTAAGCAATATAACAAAGCCCAATATAAAATAAATGATCAGCGATAAAATAGAAGGGCGCATACCGCCAACTATTTCACTTATTACACCAAAAGTGATGGTGCCTAAGATCATTCCCAATTTTTCCATCACATCATAAAAACTAAAAAAACTGGTATTATCTTCAGTTGCGGGTAATAATTTACTATATGTACTTCTTGATAAAGCCTGAATACCACCCATTACAAAACCAACCAAAAAAGCAACAATGTAAAAATGTACAGGCATTTTTGCTACAAGATAAGTGAAGACACAAATAAAGATCCAAATAAAAATAGCAACCATTAATGCTTTTATGTTTCCAATTTTTGCAGAAAGCCTTGAGAAAATAAACGAACCAGCTATACCTACAAATTGAATAATAAGAATACTTACAATAAGAGAAGTTGTTTTTGCTTTTTCGCTTTCCCAGATAATTTCGTTTCGCGCAAATAGAACTGCCACCACCATAATAGTTTGCACACCCATATTATAAAAAAAGTAACCTCCTAAAAACCGTTTTAATTCCGGTAAATGTTTTATTTGTTTAAAAACAGAAACCAATTCTTTAAACCCTTTAGAGAACAAACCTTTTCTATCAGTACCGTGTGCACTATGATTTAATGTTGGCAGACGCTTGAAGGTATACTGTGCAAAACCTATCCACCAGATACCAACCAATAAGAACGAATATTTAACCTTAAAAAAACCTTTAGTTGCTACGACTACTCCATCTACAATTGTTTCTTCATATTTAAATACCATTATTCCAATCAGGCAAACGATCAACAAAAGCGAACTGCCAAAATAGCCCATCGCAAAACCTTTTGCACTTACTTTATCCTGATTTTTTTCTGATGCTATTTCAGGCAAGTATGAATTATAATAGACAAGGCTTCCCCAAAAACCAACTGTAGCTGTTATAAAAGGAATAAAACTTAACTCTAAATGCTCTCGCTTAAAAAAGAACAAACACATACAGGATACAGATCCCAAATAACAAAAGAATTGCAGGAAGCGTTTTTTATTGCCAAGATAATCGGCAATACCACTTAAGATGGGTGAAATTAAAACAACTATTGCCAATGCAAATGCATAAACGAAAGAATAAATATTCTGGTTCTCAAATGTTGAACCAAAACAGGAAACAGTTTTTCCTAAAAAATTTCCTGCATGATCATGACTGGTAACATAATCATAAAAATTCGGAAAAATAGCCGATGTAATTACCAAAGGAAAAACTGAATTTGCCCAATCGTAAAAGGTCCAGGCTTTTATTGTTTTAGGATCATCTATTAATAATTTTCCGTTTTCCATGTTTTTATTTTTTAATGATTTGAAATTCTACTCTTCGATTCTTAGCCTTTCCTTCATCGGTTTCGTTACTGGCAACAGGTTGTGTGCTTCCATAACCTTTAAAGTACATTTTATTTTGCACGCCTTTTTTAATTAAATATTCAAATACTTCGCGCGCACGCAACTCTGACATTTTTTGATTTTTATATTTTAACCCAGCGTTATCACTATGACCATTGATCTGAATTTCGACCGTTGGATTTTTTAATAAATATTGCGCCAGTTTATTTAATTCCTGGAATGATTCGGGCAATAAATAATAACGTCCATTATCAAAGAAAATATTATTTAAGCCAACCTTATCTCCTACTTTAATATCCTGGTTTACCATTAAAGTAGAATCTTCAGCGTGATAATTTGGCCCTACAATTTCCACATCCACTTTTTCCTCAAAGGCCGGACTTTTAATAAGTTTAACATCGTCCACAAAATAATACGATTCTTTATAACCCACTTTAAACAAATTCATACGCACCATTTCTTTTTTTATTTTGGGCGAGAAATTGCCAATAGTAATATATTTTTCGCCACCATCCGCTTTATAATAACCTCTTATAGTAAACCATTCATGTGCTTTAAAAAGCCCGCCCTTTTTTGCGATAGTATCCACAATATTAGCTTTTACTGCATCACCCTGTTTACTATAACCGGCCTTGCTAATTAATACACCAAAAGATTTTAGCACAGCATTGCTCCAAAACGCAAGCCGCACATGCATCGAAAACTCGTAAACAGTGCCCCTGTGCAAGGGTTCGGCCAGTTTTACCTGCAAAAATTCTTTATAGCGTTTCTGAAAACGAAACCCGGTATAACTATCTCCTGAATAAGCGCCTTTTTGAACCGTGGTATCATTATCCAAAGGGTTATGGTAATAATCAATAGAGGCTATTGGCCTCCAGGGCACTGCTTGCTTAATATTATTGGTTTTGCGGCGATAATTCTCAAAACTACCGTTTGGAACCAGGTTTTTTTCGGGTTTTGGGCTTAATACGGTTTGTCCAAGGGCTGTAACACCAAAGTAAAACACTAAAAATAACATAAAACCGGCCCTCATATCTACAAAAATAGCCTTTAATAGATTTTATAGCAAAATTGTTTTTAACACTTGGATATTCAAAAAAATTCGTATATTTGCCTTCCCAAAATTGGGGTATAAACAAGAAATTAAAGAGAATGGCAAATCATAAATCCTCCATCAAACGCATTCGTTCAAACGATGCAAAACGTACAGAAAATCGTTATTACGCTAAAACAACCCGTAATGCAGTAAATAAATTACGTACTACTACTTCTAAAAAAGAAGCACAAGATTTATTACCAAAAGTGTCGGGCATGATCGATAAATTGGCTAAAAAATCCGTTATCCACAAAAACAAAGCTGGTAATCTTAAGTCAAAATTGGCTAAAAAGGTTGCTACTCTTAAATAATTAAAGGAAAATTTCCTTTCTAAAAGCCCGCACGGTAACGTTGTGGGCTTTTTTTGTTATACAGCATTCCCCTTAAAGAATGGGAAAGGGGATTAATGCTCTTGTCTATATCAGGCAATGGCTTATAGAGCCCCCCCTAAACCCCTTTTAAAAGGTGGAATAGATTCTCTTTCAACAATCTTTGGTTAACTATTGGCGGCTTACTTAATTGATTTAGTCGCATTATTGCATTAAATTTACAATTCTGTAATTATTAGCTATAAATCATGAAAAAAGCATACATATTTCCGGGACAAGGCTCACAATTTTCAGGAATGGGCAAAGATCTTTACGAAAATAACCCACAAGCCAAACAATTATTTGAAAGTGCCAATGATATTTTAGGTTTCAGGATCAGTGATACAATGTTTTCGGGTACTGACGAAGAACTAAAACAAACAAAGATAACGCAACCTGCCATATTTTTACATTCGGTTATTTTAGCTGCTACTGTTGGCGAAAGTTTTAAGCCTGATATGGTTGCCGGGCATTCTTTAGGTGAGTTTTCTGCTTTAGTAGCAAACAAATGCCTGAGTTTTGAAGATGCATTAAAGCTGGTTTATAAAAGAGCACTTGCTATGCAAAAGGCATGCGAGATCAACCCAAGCACTATGGCTGCTATTTTAAATTTAGATGACAAAGTTGTGGAAGCAATTTGTGCCGACAT
>JBDSFC010000608.1:0-6641 GCA_039919745.1 Bacteroidia bacterium
GCCAGCGCAATTGTTCTAATGATTCGGCTAATTCTAAAGCGGATGGTTTTAACTGCGTCACCTTTTCCAAAATATCAGTACGGTAAGCATACATACCTACATGCCTGTAATAATTAAAATGTGTGTGCCATTCTTTTTCATCTTTTCCTTTTATTGCGGGAATAACACTTCGGCTAAAATAAAGCGCTTCGTTGGCGGGATTTAAAACTATTTTTACTTCCCCTTTATCAAATAAAACGGCATGATTGGCACACTTTATCATTTGTGTAGCAATTTCCACATCACCTTTACAGGCAACAGCCAAAGAATTTATTTGTTCCGGGTCCAAAAAAGGTTCATCACCCTGGATATTTAAAACATGGTCGAATTTTTCGCCGTTTAATTGATAGGCTTCAAAACACCTGTCAGTGCCACTTGGATGCTCAACACGTGTAATAACCACTTTTGCCCCAAAACTTTCACAATGTTTTGCAATTCGCTCATCATCAGTTGCAATAATTACACGGCTTAACTTGTTGGCTTTGCTTGCCTGTTCGTAAACCCTTTGTATCATTGTTTTGCCTTTGATCTCTACCAGTGGTTTTCCGGGAAAACGACTGGAGGCATAACGGGCAGGAATTATTCCAATTATTGACATGATTAATTTTTTATAACAATACTCAAAAATAACTAAAAACTATTATCTATTTTTATTGTTCTTAAAGTGTGAAGATCAAAATTTATATATGCCTGTTTTCTGTGTTCCTGCTCGGTTTTTCGTCCAGGACCTCAAAAGACATTAAACCTGCCAAGATCCTGCATCAAATGTATGACTCTATTAAGAACATTAAAACATTGCGTGTAAAAGTTTCCGGTCTTGAGCGCATGGATAAAAAATATAATACCTCAAAATCTGAATATAAAGTATTAACCTCCCCAAGAAAAATATATCTTAATAATACAGAGAAAAAAATTGAGATCCTTTATAACCCCGAGCTATATGGCAGCAAAGCATTAGTAAAGCCACACACTTTTCCATATTTAACTATTAGCCTCGACCCAACCGGCAGCATGATGCGCAAAAACCAGCATTATTCTATTAACGAAGTGGGTTATGGTTACATTGGCACTGCAATAGCCTTAACCATTAGCAAAGACAAGAATGGAATGGAGAATTTTGTTTACCTGGGCAAAACCAACAAGAACGGGCACATTTGTTATTTACTGGAATATGAAAATAAGAATTATGCTTATATGGATTATATTGTAGGGGATAAAGAAACTGCCAGTGGCCTTGCTTCTAAATTAAGCGTGAATGATTTTTTATTAAGGGATAAGAATGGGTTGGTAAATGATTTTGGATACATTAAAAAAGGCACTGTATTAAAAGTGCCTACATTATATTGTAAAAAAGCTATTTTGTTTGTGGATGAAAAATTATTTCTTCCAATATCCATTGCCTTATTTGATGATGCAGGCTTGTTTGAATCCTACGATTACGCCAACATCATTATAAATAAACCTTTTAAGGACGACGATTTTAAACGGGAAAATAAAGATTACAATTTTTAGAACTACAGTTCCTTCATCAAAACTTTGTAAAGATCTACCATGCCTTCCACATCTTTTTTATGCACTTTTTCATCCGGCGAGTGAACGTTTTCTTCTGCTGCGCCTACAAAGCACCAATCCCATGGATATTCAGCCATCTGTAATTCTTTGGCATCACTACCCCCGTTTCCTTCTACCTCTAACTGAAAAGTGCATTTATTTTTTCGGGCAATAGAAATAATTTTATTGATATAGCTTCTGCGCGGCACTAAACTATCGCGCATACTAATTACCGGGCCTTTTGCATAGCTTACACCATCAGAGATCCAGGAAATATCAGAAATTAAAGCCTGTGAAATTTTATATTTATCGGCTAAATATTTTTGAAGGTTACTTACGCTTCCGCCACCATGCTCTTCAAAAGTGCTAAATACAATAGCGCCGTCTTTTAAAGTGTTGGCAACCTGTAAAGCGCTGTAAACCCCCAAACGGTTATCCATATAACAACACTGAATATGTGTTTTATCTTCACGCCAATTAGGTTTAAAAGTAAGTTCTGTTCCGGTTTCAAAATCTCTTTTTCCTTTATAAGATAAACTTCTCATGCCGGTATGTTTATCATCTTTCACCTGCAACTCCACTTCCTGCATACCTTTGCTATCCGAACCAATTAATTTAAATCCGTTATTGGTAACGGGTCCGCCAATTTTTACAAGTTGTTTGCCGTAACGCACGGTAAAGCCAATACTATCCATATGTGCAAAGATGGCGGTGCGTGGCTTACCAAAAATTAATATAATATTATCCTGGAAACCATCGCCGCAAATTACTTTTGGTTTATGTTTCCATTTCTTTGAATTTTCTTTTATATAATTTAATACAAACATCTTCATACCAACTTCATTACCGCTTGGGGCATGCATGTGGCACATTTCTTTCAGAAGTTCGTACTGTGAGTCCGTTTTGGTTTTCTTCATTATTACTTTGTTACAATGTTTTTAAATACTGCAGTTTAGAAGTGTAAAGGTCAGTAAAATCTTTTTCCAATTTTTCTGAATTTCGCTTTTTTATTTGAAAAATAATTGAATTATTTTCTTCGTAAGTATGCGAGATTATTTTTGCACCATTCTCTTTTAAAATTCGCATCACCAAGTTAATGGTTTCTTCATTAAAATCAATTTTATATTCAAATAAAATATGTTTTTCAAAAATTTCCGCCCCGGTAATTACTTCGGCAGCAGCCGTTTTGTAGGCGTTTATCAAGCCGCCAACTCCTAAAAGTGTACCGCCAAAATACCGCACTACTACTACCAATACATTGGTAAGATCTTTTGCCTGTATTTGTCCTAAAATGGGTTTTCCGGCCGTATTAGAAGGTTCGCCATCATCATTGGCCCTAAAGGCGGCTTTATCTGCGCCAAGGCGCCAGGCGTAACAATGATGATTGGCAGTTGGATGTTCTTTTTTGAGTTGGGCCAAACATTCCTTTATTTCAGTATCATTGATAACAGGAAAAATAAAAGCCAGGAATTTAGAACCACGGTCTTTGAGTAAACTTTCGTTCGGTGCTTTTACTGTAAAATATGAATCTGAAAATAACATTATAACGAGATCAATAAAATAGAAATAATAGCCAGTACAATTCCCGCGATATTTACCGTGGATAATTTTTCTTTATAGATAAGCCAACCCAAAAGTGCCGCCAGCGCAACATTTGAAAGATTTAAGACCGGAAATAATTGCGCGCTCTGAAGCACACGGGCATCTAAAGATTTAAAAATAAAAAAGATGCTGAAATAATTTGGAATGCCAAGGATGAGTCCTGCTAAAATATTTTTTGGTGCAAGAACTTCTTTAGCAGGCAAAGATCTTTTTATAAAAATAAGATAAAGCAAAACAACTATTCCGATCACAAAGGCCGATAAAAAAGTGCTGATCGAAAATAAAGCGCTTTCGTATTTAGTATGGATGTAAAAAGTGTTGGTAAAATTGATAGCAATATCAATAAGGCCGCTGCCAATAAATACCAAAACGGGCAACCAAAACAGGTTGCGGCTCACTTTCTTCTTTTCGGGAGAGTAAGTTGAAAGATATAATGCAAGCACTGCCAAAACAATACCAGCCACTTTAAGAAAAGAAAGGGTCTGGTGCAATAAAAAGACTGAAAAAAGCACTGGCATAATAACACTCATTTTGTTTGCTACCGATGCGCTCGATATGCTTATCCGCTGCGCGGTTTGCGAAATAAGGTAAAACACCGAAATAAATAATACACCCAATGGCAAACAGATGCAGATCCAGTCGGAGCTTATGATCGCGGCAAAATTAAAATCAGAATTTAAAAAGAGAATGCCTGTAAGCCCGGCGGTAATGTAGTTAATAACGATCGCTACCAACGAGTTGACGTCGTATTTTTGAAATGCCTTAAAAATAACCAAAAGCAGAACAGAGATAACTATGGTAAGGATTATATAAAGCATTACAAGTAGCAGGTAAATTTATAATATAAAATTCAAACAGGCTCTATTACTAAAATTTATTTTTATATTTTTGATGTATGAACAAAAACCTAAGCATTTTTATACTGTTTTTATTATTCCTGGCAAAAAGCGCCTCATCACAAAACATCTATTACAAAATAGTTAACGATTCTGTTTTAAAAGACTTTAAAGATACTGCCAATAAAATAATTATTACGGGCGCAGATTCTTCTTTAAATTTTAAAAATAAATTTGCCTACGCTTTAAAGTTCTTTCCACAAATAGAATTTCAGAACATAAAGATCAAATTCAGAAATTCATCCAAGGTGGTAAAAATAAAACCATCCTTTGGTTCTATCTTTAAAGCGCCAAAACAACGCAGCTATAAAATTTATTACAGCAATCTTACAAAAACAACTTTAGACAGTATTTTGTTAAAGAATCTTTCGTTAAACGCGCAAATAGGAATGATCGCCGTCCAGGTTAGCAGGATAGAAGATTTCAGAACGGGTGGTTTCTTTGATTTTGTAGGCTGGTATTTTAAACAACTTTCTACCAAAGCAAAAAATAAAATAAATTATGATGATGAGCTTCATGCTATTGAAGCGGGCCTGGGTTACCAGTTATTATCATTCAGTAAAGAAACAGAAGAAAAACTAAAGATAGAAAAATGGCAAAGTGTAAAAGGTTATTCTAATTATGTGAAGCATAATAAGAACCGCTCAATGAATACCGAGATCATTTCTAATTTTGTGAACGATCAGCCAATTTATCACGCGCAACAATATAAATAAGGAAGTGTGTTTAAACAAAGGATCAAATATTTATTTTCTTGTTTATTCCTGCTTTCTTTTTACATCTTAAATTCTCAAAATCATTTCATTGATTCGTTGAGATTGAATTTAAAATCCGCGAAAGAAGATACCGCAAAAGCCATTACTTTAAATGTGCTTTCAATAAAATTATTGCAAACAAGCCAATATGATTCAGCTTTAACTTATATAAACAAAGCTATACCTCTTGGGGAAAAATTTATTCTTTCATCAAACCCCGCAATTGTAAGATCAGGAAAAAAGATCCTGGCAAAAGCTATATCCAATAGTGGCATTGCTTATTCTTACCTTGGCAATTATCCAAAATCGCTCGATCAGTATTTTAAAGCTTTAAAAATTCGCGAAGAATTAAAGAACGAGATGGGCATTGCAGGTTTGTTAGGTAACATTGGCCTTATTTATTTCTATATCAACGATTTTGATAAATCTCTTGCTTATGATACGAGGTCATTAAATCTTTATCGTAAGCTAAATGATAAAACCGGCATTGCCAATATGCTTAATTCTATAGGTACTATTTATCAGACTAAAAAAGATTATAAAAATGCTTTAAACAATTATACTGAAACGTATAAGATCGCTGTTGAGCTAAATGATAAACGTTTAATGGGTTATTCCTTAGGAAATATGTCGCTTATTTACCGGTATCTACAAGACCTCCCAAACGCTTTAAAATATACCGAGCTTTGTATTAAGGTTATTGAGGGTTCAGGAGACGAGCAATTAAACTGTTCTTCACAAATTGGTTTAGGCGAAACCTATTTATTAATGAAGAATTACAAAAAAGCCGAAAAGCATGCATTAGCCGGATTAGAAATTGCCAATCATATAGGCGCTTTATCGGATGCAAGAGAAGCCAATAAAATACTAAGTCGCGTAAACACTCAATTAGGCAAACACAAAGAGGCTCTTGCGTATTTTAAAGCCTTTATTGCCATAAAAGATAGCTTAGTGAATGAAGAAAATACGAAGAACGCAGTGCGCACGGAATTAAATTTTGTATTTGAAAAGAAAGAGGCCGCCACAAAATTAGAACAGGAAAAAAAGGAAGCCATTGCCGCTTCAGAAAGTAAAAAACAACAGATCATTATTTGGGCTATTTGCGGGATCCTGATCCTGGTAATTGGTTTTGCTGTGTTTGCTTATCGTAATTTTTTACAAAAACAAAAAGCAAACGAAGCTATTTCAAAACAAAAAGAGATCATTGAAGAAAAACAAAAAGAGATCTTAGATTCTATTCATTACGCCAAACGTATCCAAAGCGCGCTATTGCCTTCCGAAAAATACATCGCGAGGCAATTGGCTCGCGATGGCGAGTAATACCTCGCCATTGAAAAAAAACATAAAAAGCTGAATAAAAAAGATTAAACATTTTACCTTATAAATTGTTTTATTTAAAAATACAGTTATGCTAAAAAGTACATTCATTATTTTTATTTGTTTATTTACCTCCCTTCTCTCCTATTCACAAGCTATGCAGGGGCCGGATAATATTTTTATTGGTACCATTAAACCAGACGGAACTGTGTTAGATGAGGCCAATAAAGTAGTTGGTAAATTTAAAAGTGATGGCACTGTTCTTGGAAAAAAGAATGTTGTTATTGGTTTTGTTGCCAACGACGGGCACATCGAAAATGAAGCGCATAAAACAGTTGGTACTTTTAAAAACATAGATGGCACGGTATACGATGCCGACAATAAACAGGTTGGCCTCATTACTCCCGATGGCACCGTTAAGAATCAAAATGGTGAAATTATTGGTTACGCCAAAGAGATCTTAGGACGCTGGGCTGCCGCT
>JBDSFC010000021.1:0-2802 GCA_039919745.1 Bacteroidia bacterium
TGTCATTTTCTGCCATTATTTAACGGATTAGTTCCACCGGTATTTAATGATAATGAGTTTGAGGTAATTGGAATTTTTTCGACTCCAGATTCCAAAACGGTTGATATGGATAGCGGACGTGTTTTAATTACCGGAAAAAACATTCATACTTATTCTTTTAAAACTCCAGGAATACGAAATATAGAAAGCACATTCCCATATATGCATAATGGGAGTTATAAAACTATCGAACAGGTAATAGAGTTTTATAGTAAAGGGGGTAGTGCAATTTCCAAGCAAAAGATCGATCATCAAACTTTACCATTTGATTCTTTACAATTATCTCCAAAAGAAAAAGAGGATATAAAATTATTTTTATTAAGTCTGGCAGACAATTCTTATAAAAATATTGCTCCAAAAAAATTACCTCAAACAAATAACGCGGAATTGAACAAAAGAAAAATTGGTGGTGAATATTAGAACTTTCATTCTCCCGTATGTTATTAAGTAAATTTTGGGTTATAATTCTTTCATAAAACAATAACATTGCATTATTATCTGTTTTTTAAAAATTCGATAATTTTACTTAGTGAACATCCTTGAAGTTTTATACGTTCTGTATAAATCCTAAACCACAACAAAAATTTTATATTTTTTGAAAATGAAAGCAAATTTATTTTTTTGGCTCCTTAGCTCTCTTTTGTTTGGTCGGGTAACGTTTGCTCAACAATTGATCATTAACGAAGTATCACAGGGTCCATCCGGCGCAAAGGAATATGTCGAGTTGATAGTTGTTGGTACACCAACATGTAATGCTATTCCTTGCATGGACCTTAGAAATTATATTATTGACGATAATAATGGCAATCATGCTTCCGGCGCAGGTACAGGAATTGCCTCCGGCTGTGTTAGATTACAAAATATTTCCTTTTGGTCGTGTATACCAATTGGTACAATGATCTTAATATATAATGATGCAGATCAAAATGTTTTAGTTCCACCACAAGATCTTTCGATGCTTGATGGAAATTGCAAACTCATTATTCCAATAAGCAATTGTACTTTATTAGAACGTCATACCAGCGTACCAAGCACAGGCACTTCAATATATCCAAATAGTGGCTTTACAAATTGTGGTTCATGGACTCCCATTTCAATGGCCAACACAGATGATTCTTTTCAAACTATAGATCCGTCCGGAAGTTTAGTTCATTCTGTTAGTTGGGGAAATAACAATATTGCAACTATAATTTATTTTGCAGGTTCGGCAGCGGGCAAAGTAGCTGTGATGAATAATACAATTGATAATAATCCGGCAAACCAGGCCAATTGGACTATGATAAATGTTGCGGGAAATGAAACCCCTGGAAGTCCAAACAATGCTGTTAATAGCAATTGGATCAACTCCATGAATAATTCTTGCACAGCTCTTTTACCTTTTACTGCAATAACCTCTTTTTCCAATACGGGTTGTATTTGCAATGGTTCCGCAACAATTTCTCCGAGTGGGGCCATTGGCCCTTATACTTATACCTGGTTACCTTCAGGAGGAAATTCCAACAACGCCTCTGGTTTATGTAGTGGCGTTTATACTGTAAATTCAACTTCTTTTAATGGTTGCATGCAAACTAAAACTGTAAATATTTCAAGTGTAAGTACTTTAACATTAGCGATCTCTAATAACAGCATTGCATGTAATGGTTTGTCTAACGGTAGCGCAACTGTAACAGCAAGTGGGGGCTCTCCGGGTTATTCATATACATGGTCTCCATCTGGCGGTAATGCTTCAACTGCAAATGGTTTAGCACCCGGAACCTATACGGTTTTTGTAAAAGATGCGGGTAATTGCAATGGAACAATAACAACTACTATTTCACAACCAACAGCGGCACTTTCTTCAGCAGTATCCTCATCCAGTATTTTTTGCTTTGGCGCCGCAACTGGTGCAGCAACCATTAATGCAAACGGAGGTACACCAGGCTATTCTTATACATGGACACCATCTGGTGGAAATGCTACAACCGCAAATAATTTATCGGTTGGAATATATACGGTAACAATAAAAGACATAAACAATTGCATCACTTTAAATACCGTATCGATTACACAACCGCTTACAGGATTAACATCTGCAATTTCTTCAACAAACATTTTATGTTTTAGCTCTGCAACAGGTGCGGCAAGCGTAAATGTAAACGGAGGTTCACCTGCTTTTTCATACGCGTGGAGTCCATCAGGTGGAAACGCTATAACGTCTCTGGGTTTGACATCAGGAAATTATACAGTAACAGTAAGTGATTCTCATAGTTGTATTACTACTTCAACAGTTTTTATTTCACAACCACTTTCTGCATTAACTGGTGTAATTTCTGCTACAAATATTTTATGTTTTGGTAATAATAATGGCGTCGCAAGTATTGTCGCTAATGGCGGAACACCAGGTTATTCTTATACATGGAGCCCTTCAGGGGGTAATTCAGCAACAGCAAATGGATTATCTTCCGGCACTTACAGTGTAATAATTAAAGATGTTAATAATTGTTCACTCACTGCAACAACTGTAATTACACAACCCGCATCCTCTTTAACTGCTGCTATCTCTTCTACAAATATTCTGTGTTTCGGAGCTAACACTGGGGCAGCAAGTGTTATTGTAAACGGTGGAACGCCGGCTTATTCGTATACGTGGAGCCCTTTAGGTGGTAATGCATCATCTTCAAGCGGCTTACCAGCAGGAAATTATAGCGTGCAAATAAATGATATTAATAATTGTACAATTACTAAAACAGTTACAATTATTCAACCCGCAACCGGTTTAGCTGC
>JBDSFC010000048.1:0-3688 GCA_039919745.1 Bacteroidia bacterium
GATCCGGATTTTTGGTTTCTCTAAAGAAAGCGTCGATGTATGCTTCGCGGGTCATGCTATCAAAATGAATGGTATTCCATTTTGCCTGCATGGTTTGGAATATATTTAACAGGATCAATAAAACAATAACACCATAAATAATGTTCTTTTTTATTTTTTTGCCGGTTTGAATATGAGAGATAAACGCGGCAAAAGGTATAGACAATAAAGGATAAATATCTATTAATGCCCTTTGCCCATATGATCCACCGTACCACCAGCACCACCATGAAAACAAAAGATATAAATAAAGCAAAAGTAAGGTCAAAGATCCGGTAAAGAAAGGTTTGTTTTTTTTTCGTAAATAATAAAATCCAATTAAAGAGAAGAGCATAATAGGCGTATAAATTAACCAGCCTTTTCTAAAACTAAACAAGCCATCAATGATATGTGGATTATTAAAATAAAATCTTTCCCCAATGTAGGAATTCATAAAACAATGCCCGCTTACATATTTGAAATAAGCTATTTGTGGGAGATAGATCAAAATGCCACAAAATGCAATTAATAATATTTGTACATAATGGCTACTAAGAAGTTTTATTTTTTCTTTGAGTTCTTTAATAGAATTTACATTGTATAAAAAGAAGAATAGAAACACAAGAGTATTTATTGGCCTGATCAGTATAATTAAACCACCAAGAAACCCAATGATCACAGCATATTTGACAATCTGGGTTTGATGCCATCTTATTGTATAATAAATAAATATAGAGATCAGTCCAAAATCTGTAGCATGTGCCATACCGGCACCGTTGGTTAAATAATACAATGCGTTAGTGCCAAAAATTATGGAGAGCAATGTTATAAAAATAACGGTGTTGTTGTAAAATATCTTTAAGACCTTCAATAAAAAGAAAAGTCCGATCAAAAAATAAAACAAGGATGAAAATTGAACAGCAAAATGGTAGGGGTCAGAAAAGCCATTAACGCTTTCATTAAATATTTTGCAATATATGTGCGCTGCTCCAAAAAAAGGTAAATAAGTAAATGCCATCCCCATGCTACACTTAATGATCTTATTCCCGTTGGTATCTTTGTTTGGCCAGTAATATCTTTTTTCGATCTCCTGGTTAAGAGTATCATCTAAAAAAGAGAGTTTTAAATCGTGCTCGTAAAACGTTGCGGGTAAATAACTATAATAACTTATAACATCAAAGGCAATAATATTACCTTTTTGCCAACGCACAATATTAAAATTTACCCAGGTAACAGAAATAAGAGTAATAACTATTATCCAGTTGGTATTTAATTGTTTTATTTTCGTAAATAAACTCAAGTTATTTTTTTACAAGATAATATAAGTTATAATTTTCTGACGGAAGCATAGCTCCATCAAATGTTACCAATTTAACTGCCTTATAATTACAAGGAAGATCTTCAGCTGAATTTTTTAAGTCGTCTCTTAAATAAGTGTTGTTCAATATTAATAGCGACGAATCGTTTTTAACTAGGCGGTCTAGTTTTTCTCCCAATTGTATTTTTGTTAGAATAAATGGCCAAGTGTTCCATTTACAATAAGAGTTTTTTTCTTCTGTCTCAAGGTAAATTAATTTTTTGTTAAGGTGAGCTGATACCGGCGGACCAGAACTTAAATTAGAAAGAAAGATTTCTTTATTATCTAAATGATTTTCTTTTAAATAATTCGCCAGAGTTTTTGAATTAGAGAATGGTTGGTTTAGGTCGATCACAAATAAATAGGTCCCGGAAAATATATGGATGATCAAAATGGAAAGCGCAATATTTTTATAAACGGGATTAGATATCGTTTCAGAAGGATAAAGGATCTTTTGCAGCCAGAATGAAAAAATGAGGATCATAAAAATAAAACCGCAATATCTTAATGCTACAATTATTGGTGAAAGATAAATGAACAAACAAATACCAAGCGTTGAAAAATAAAAAAAGAAAAGAACCAGTTTGTTCTTCTTAAAAATAAAAAATGGAATAAGTGCGAATAAAACAGAAAGCACAGTGCCGACGCCTTTCGAAAAAGAAACGATCAAATTTGAGTTCCAGACTTTAGCAGCAGTAATATCAGGAATGGGAAGAAATCCTTTTAAATAAACAGAGAACGCTTTCCCGATGCGTTTATAGCTTAAAAAACGATCAGTATCAAACTTAAATAAAAAATGATCGGCCGGAACCTGTAACGAAAAAAGGATGCCAGCACAAATTAAAATATGTAAGCAATAAATATATTTGACATTTGAATTTTTATTCTGAAAAATAAATATCATACTTAAGGCAATCGCAACAAGTATTGAATACACATGGGTAAATGATAAAAGCAGAAGACAAAACGCAATTAATAAATGATTTTTAGTCGGTTTATTCAACTGAACAAACACTAAAGTAATAAGCAAAATGCTTATAGCGTAGTTTCGGCTTATGATATGATATTCGTAAATAAAAAAATAACCAAACACAATTAAAACAGAGAAAAGTGTTTTGAAGGGAGCGTGTTTTAAAAATAAATAGACGCTGCCTGACATAATGCTGATGTTAAGCAGTTGCATATAGAATGGAGAATCACTAAAACGCGTTATTATAAATAGTAGACTGTCCCAGAGTAGGGGATGACCGTCATATGCAGCATTCCTGTATAGCTCTGAAAAACTTGCGCTATCTTTTGCCAATAAAAAATGATGTGCTTCATCCAACCAAATTTCGTGATGAAGAATTCCGATAATTCCAATAATGAAATGAATACTTGCTATAACAGCACAAAAAAAACGTGTATTGAATTGCTTTTGTAAAATGCGATCAAAACTTTAAGTAGGGCATTAATCCGTGTAAGCCACCTTCTCTTCCAAATCCACTTTCTTTATAACCACCAAATGGTGAGGTTGGATCAAATTTATTATATGTATTTGCCCAGATAACTCCGGCACGTAATTTTGTTGTCAGGTTAAAGATCTTGGACCCCTTATCTGTCCATACACCTGCACTTAAACCATAAGGAATATTGTTTGCTTTTTCTATTACTTCTTCAATAGTTCTGAAAGTTTGAATAGTAAGAACTGGTCCAAAAATTTCTTCCTGAACAACACGGTTGCTTTGTGCGGCACCAATAAATAATGTTGGTTTGCAAAAAAATCCTTTTTTTGGAATAGAACCGGCAGTTTGAAATAATTCAAGTCCTTCGCCGCTTCCAATTTTTAAATACTCATTTATTTTATCTAATTGTTCTTTGCTGTTAATAGCACCTATATCTGTATTCTTATCTAATGGATCACCAACAATTAAAGTTTCCATACGGGCTTTTAATTTTTGAATAACTTCCTCGGCTACATTTTCCTGAACAAATAAGCGTGAACCCGCACAACAAACATGCCCCTGGTTAAAAAAGATCCCATTCACAATTCCTTCTACTGCCTGATTAATAGGCGCGTCATCAAAAATAATATTAGCGGCTTTTCCGCCTAATTCTAATGTTGCTTTTTTATTGGTGCCTGCAATTGCTTTTTGAATTATTTTCCCAACATCAGTACTTCCGGTAAAGGCAATTTTATTTACATTAGGATGCGCGACCATAGCAGCGCCAGTATCACCAAAACCTGTAATAATATTTACAACGCCCGGCGGCAGATCACATTCTTGTATGATCTCTGCTAATTTTAAAGCGGTTAGTGGTGTACTTTCCGCA
>JBDSFC010000134.1:0-2562 GCA_039919745.1 Bacteroidia bacterium
TGGGCCGCAAAAAGTGGCTTAGGATGGGTTGGAAAAAACTCTAACCTTATTAATAAAGAAAATGGTTCTTTCTTTTTTATCGCCGAATTAATTATTGATGTTGAATTGGAATATGATGGCCCCATAAAAGATTATTGCGGCACCTGCACCAAATGTATTGACGCCTGCCCTACCGATGCCATTGTTGCACCTTATCTTGTGGATGGCAGTAAATGCATTAGTTATTTAACGATTGAATTAAAAGAAGCAATACCAACTGAATTTAAAGATAAAATGGATGGATGGGCCTTTGGTTGTGATGTTTGCCAGGATGTTTGTCCATGGAATAGTTTTAGTATGCCGCATCATGAAACACAATTTAAAAGCACTAACGGTTTGCTCAATTACACAGAAGCTGAGTGGAATGATATAACCGAAGAAACCTTTAATACCATTTTTAAAAACTCGGCTATTAAACGAACAAAGTATAAAGGTTTAAAAAGGAATTTAATTTTCCTGAAGAAGTAAAAAAAACCGCAACCCTAATTTGCAGCAAGGGATTGCGGTTGGTGGTACATGAAAAGAATTAAATCTTGCCTATTTTAATTTTTTGCATTGTGTTTTTGTACCATATACTTATTTTATTTTTTTACCCAGCATCTTGTTTTCTCCTTGTAAAAATATTAAGGATATAACATCGCCTTTTTCATTTTTTATAAATTGTATTTGTGCATCAACTGCTTTTAAAAAATAATTGTAGTCTGATTCCGGATATATTTCATTTTTATCCTGATCAGCGGCCTGCGAAAAAATTTGATTGCCATCGGTTGTAACTGTTAGAATAAAACCAGGTTGCAATTCATACTCACCGGTTAGCTTTTGATAGATCTTTTTATCTACATTTGCTATTTTTCTTATTGTCGGTAAGATACATGGCTGGTCAAACATAGTTGCCCGACAAAAAAAATGTCCGCCAAAGGCCATATAATTTTCAACATTTCTTAAAATAATTATGCATAATTCATCATCAGGAAAACGACTGATAATACCTGAAAAACCAAATACATAACCCGCGTGATAGATCCATTTGTGATCAAGATATTTATCCACCATCCATCCGTATGCATATACATCCTTAAAAGGAGTTACTACTTTTTCAAGTGTTGCTTTTTTCACCAATTTTTCTGTGTAAAAAGATCGCTCCCATAAGAACAGATCTTCAACTGTAGAATACAATCCGCCTGCCCCACTGGCAAAACTCATATCCATATATTTACAATGCTCCAGTTTATTGTTCACTTCTATATATCCATCTGCCATGTTCTTTAAGATCTCCTTATTATTATGTAATCCTGAATTTTTCATTCCAAGCGGATCAAAAATAGTTTCTTTAATGTAGTCGCCATATTTTTTACCGGAAGATTTTTCGATTATGTACGTTAATAAAATATAGCCCGAGTTACAATATTTAAATTTGGAGCCCGGTTCAAATTCGAGGGCTTTATTTTTAGTTATTGCAATTATTTGTTCCAGCGTATGAGGTATTCCAAAAATACTATCAAGAAAAGACCTATTTAACTCGTTATAACTCGGAATACCTGAAGTATGAGTTAATAAATGATGAATGGTTATTTTATCGCCGTTAGGATAATTGGATATGTATTTGGTTAACTTATCATCCAGATTTATTTTACCTTTTTCCTGCAGGATCATAATGGCCATGGCAGTAAATTGCTTCGACATTGAAGCGAGCTTAAATTTGGTTGAAGATGCATTTGGCACTTCGTAGCTGTAATTTGCCATACCATAACCTTTACTTAAAAGCACTTTCCCTTTTTTAGCAATGAGCACGGAACCGCTGAACATGTTTTTGCTAGTGTATAGTTGGAATACCGAATCTATTCGCGCGGCTTTTACCGCATCAGTTTGTGTATAGCCTGCATGTACAAAAATGCTTAAGAAGATCAATAAATGTTTTTTCATGCTTTATTTATTAAGTGGTATAAATGAATAGGTCATTTTATTTTTTTGCAAATTTTTTCTGCGAAGTTTCCATAAATTCTTAACGATGTAATATTATTTTTGTCGTCTCTTAAAAATTGTAATTCTGTGTTTGCCACTTTTATATAATAAGTATAATCGCTTGTGGGAAATATTTCAGTTTTCTCTCCATGGGGATAGTACAAGAAAATAGTATTGTCTTCTATTGTTATTTTTATGTTAACGCCGGGGTCCATTTCATAAACACCAACTAATTTTTGATAGATCTTTTTATCCACCTTTACTATTTTTCGTTCTTCAGGTAAAGTGTAGGGTTGATCTAACATGATGGCGCGACTAACATCTGGGCCATGAAATAAAGTGTAATTATCTACATTCGCTAAAAAAACAACGCATAATTCATCATCCGGAAAACGACTCATAATTGCTGAAAAACCGTGTAGAGCGCCTCCCTTAACTACCAATTTATGGTCAGCATATTTAGTTATACCCCAGCCGTAACCAGACTTACCTTTATACGGTGTAAGTATTTTTTCAAGTGTTGTTTTCTTTACTAATTTTTCTGAGTAGAAAGCCTGGTCC
>JBDSFC010000183.1:0-4009 GCA_039919745.1 Bacteroidia bacterium
AACTTGTGTCTTGATCGTAAACGCGAACCTGTACCACCATCAACCACACCACGCATTAACTGTATGATCGTATTGGCTTTTTCTTCACTAAATACTTCATCAGTGGTTGGAATAAATTCTTCCAATACTTTACCATTCTTATCTTCAATGCGTGTAATAAATGTTGGTTGAATATAAGTGCCTTTATTAGCAAAAGTAGAATTGGCGGCAACCATTTCAAATACATTAATGTCAGCCGTCCCTAAACAAATAGAAGGTACCTCAGGAATTTCGGAAGTTATGCCTAAACGTTTTACCAATGTAACAACCGCATGCGGGCCATATTGCTTCATGATCCAGGCCGTTATATAGTTAATAGAATTTGCTAAGGCCTTTTTTAAGGTGATCATCTTACCATTGTTCTTATCATTTGGCCCATCAGAATTTTCAGGACACCAGTCTTTTCCTTCGGGTAAAGCAATACATGTTTTTACATTCGGTACCTGGTGACAAGGAGAGAAACCATTATCAATTGCCAAAGCATACACAAATGGTTTAAATGTTGAACCTACCTGGCGGCGACTAACCTTTACGTGATCGTATTTAAAATGTTTGTGATTAATACCACCCACCCATGCTTTAACATAGCCCGTTTGCGGCTCCATTGCCATAAAGCCGGTTTGTAAAAAACCTTTATAATATTTAATACTGTCAAAAGGTGTCATTAAAGTATCAATATCACCACGTAAACTATACACCGACATTTGCGCAGGTTTGTAAAAAGTAGCAAGAGCTTCTTCATCACTTAAGCCAGCTTTTTTTGCAGCGCGAAAACGATCACTACGTTTGATAGAAGAATTCATAATACTTTCTATCTCATGCTTATTTACGTTCCAGGCAAAAGGTGCATTCTTTTTAGTTTTAAGATCTTTGTCAAACATTTTTTGAAGATCATGCATATGTTCAAATACTGCTTCTTCTGCATATTTTTGCATACGCGAATCAATGGTTGTATAAATCCTTAAACCATCTTTATAAACGTTATAAGGTTTATTTGTTTCCGGATTAATATGTTTCTCACACCAGTTTTTCAAAAAGTTGTCGCGTATGTATTCACGCAGGTATGGCGCCAATCCATCATTATGATCTTCGGGATGAAAGCTCAGATCCAGAGGTAATATTTTTAAACTATCGTATTTTTGTTTAGAAAGGTAACCGTATTTCACCATTTGATTTAACACTACATTACGGCGATGCATGGTTGTATCAGAATGCCTGATCGGATTAAACAAAGAAGGATTTTTTGCCATACCAATTAGCATTGCCGCCTGCTCTATTTTTAAACTATCCTGCGTGCGGTTAAAATAAATCTGCGCTGCTGATTTTACACCCACTGCTAAATTTAAAAAATCAAATTTATTCAGATAGAGTGTCATGATCTCATCTTTAGTATAGTATTTTTCTAAACGCGTGGCAATGATCCACTCTTTCATTTTACGGATAACTAGTTCAGGCTTGGATAATTTTTCGCGCGGAAACATCATTTTGGCCAACTGCTGTGTAATAGTACTGCCTCCTCCTTTGCTTCCACCAGTAAAGGCACCGGCAAACGAACGGCCCAACGCTTTAATATCTACCCCACTATGTTCATAAAAACGGGCATCTTCTGTTGCTACAAGAGCATTAACAAGATCTTTATCTAATTGATTGTAATTAACGTTGACACGATTTTCGCTGTAATATTTTCCTAAGATCTTCATATCACCGCTATAAACAATTGTTGCTAAATTGTTTTTCGGATTTACAAGCTCTTCTACGTCAGGCAGGGCACCAAAAGTACCCATTCCAATAAGTGTTATAACTATAAAAATAATTAAAAAAGGACTTAAGAAAAGGATCCAGAGCCACTTAACGTATTTGTTTGATTTTTGCGCCATTTTGAAAGGGTAAAAATAACAAAAACCCTCAATCCCAAAAGTGAAATAACTCTAAAATAGTAACATTCTTATATCTTTAAAAGACTTTAGGAAGGCTGTTTTATTGATAATACCCGTTTTTATAGGATAAAACCTATTTATTCTCTCTTATAAAGAGGTTAACAGTATCTTTTTTATAAGGCAAATAGCGTTGAAATTCGTATGCCTTCAGAAGCTTAAATCCTTCTTCTTTTTTAAATTGGATCAAATAATCAAAACTTGAAAGATCAGCATAATTATACCACCACAAATTCTTTGCATCATTCCAACAATTAACTTCAAAGCCGCCATTAATTTTTTCGGCAGTAGTATTCTCTTTATTTTTTATATAATTAAAAGCTTCCCACCTGGTTCTGTTTAGCGTTAAATAGTCTTTGGTTCCAAACACCGAAACGTAAAAAAAACAAAGCAATGGAATTATTGCCCATCTAAAATTAAAGTCATAATGTTTATTTACGAACGCAAAAAGTATAAGCGAAATACTGATCAGTGGAATATGGTACCTATCAAAATAACTTTCGGTTATCAATATCATAAACGTATATAAGATCATGAGGCCTGCTAAAAATAAGATCTCCGGTTTTAATTTAAAAATTGGTTGTTTTTGTTTTATACCTGAAACAATATAAAGTATTATTGCCAGTAATGTTATTGCTGGAAAGATCCATTTAACATAAGAAAATATTCTCGCAAATACATTTGAAAAAGTATGGGGCACATGCGCTGTAAGCGTTTCATGAAATGTTTCAGCACCAACAGATATATTTACAAATACATTATGAAATGGAAACCTTTCTTCTTTAAAAAGCAAAAAAGCACCATAAAAACAAATGGCCGAAATAAACAATAACTGCATTTTTTTAAAATTGGCGCCAATTTTATTTAAATACATAATGGCCAATGGCATTGTATAAATAAGAATATGAAGTAAAACGATACGATATCTTGCAGCTAAATTTTCGAAAAACATTATCCAGAAATCACCAGTTAACGGTTTTATTCCGCCGGAGAATTTATATGACGATCCGGGCGACAATGTTTTTTGGAGGTAATTTTCATAAAACTTAAAAGCAAACATTACTACAGCCACTCCGATCAAAGCAAAAACAAGATACTTTATTTTATTTTCTTTTAAGAACAGGCAAGCCATCAGAAAACAAACCGGCACAATTATTCCGAATTGACGGATCAACACTAAAGCAATAGAAAATAAAATGAGTAAAATAACATAGATGATCTTTTTGCTTTGAAAAAAACTATATGCACAAAAACTACAAAGCACCAACAGTGTATTAAAATTAACATCGGTCATGTAGGTATTGGTAAGATTGAAATAAAGAGGATTGAACAAAAGCACCAAACAAGCTAAAAAGCCAAGCAATGGATTGTTCGAGATCTTAACAATAAGTTTATTCATAAAGAACATACTTATTATTACCGATACAAAAGTAGAAAAACGTAAAACAGTAAATGAAAAGCCAAAGATCTTCGCAAATAAAGAACCCCACATAAGGTGGGTAAATAGTGTCATTGCGCCAAAACCACCAATTGTAAAATTACCATCAAGTGTAAAAAGAACCGATTTACAATACGACCAATCATCATTTAACGGAAACTCGCCAATAGGATTGACAATTATTTCACTAATAATGAATATTAAGATGAGAATTAAAAAGTACTTGTTCCTGGCAACAATAGATCGCATGGGTAAATTTACAGATTACTCTTTTATCAAACGAATTATTATTGGGGCAACAGAATGAGCTTGTACATGCGCAAAATAAATACCGGCAGACAAATGTTGCATATCAATACTTGTATCAGCTTGGGTTAAATTAGTTTGAAAAACCATTTGACCTATGGTATTATATATTTTTACATTTACTTCTTCATTAAAATTATTTATTGAAAAGACCAATTCATTTGAAAAAGGGTTTGGATAGGCTTTTAAAATTTCGTTTTCAAAATAACTATTACTAATTCCTGTACACGGTGAAGTTGTCTGTGTGATAGTTGACGTATTGATGCAACCATTCACACCTGCTCCATTAACG
>JBDSFC010000211.1:0-4405 GCA_039919745.1 Bacteroidia bacterium
ACCACCATTGGTAGATTTCCATAAACCTCCTGCAGGGGCGCCAATCCATAAATTATTTGAGTTTGTTGGATCAACAGTAATAAAACAAATGCGTCCTGATTTTAAAAGTTGTCCACCTGCATTACCACTTATTGCGCCCATAGGTCCAATAGCGGTCCATGTAGTAGAAGCTATCATACTACTACTCGTAAACTTGTTTCCTGTTGTTTCAGGCTGGTAAGTACTTAAAAATTCCTGGTAGTTTTTAGCAGTTGTCGATAATAAAGAAAGCTCTCCGGAAGGATAAACGCGGCGTTCTGCAAAGTTTTCCCAACGTTTAAAGGCTTTATAACCCTTACCTTTTTCATTAATATCTTTTCCCGTCCAATAGTTGTAAAAATCAGATTGGATCTCATAAAAATTAGCATTGGGGTTTTGCATTTTCTCTGCCCACTCCTGGGAGAATAAACTATTTAAACTAAAAATAAATAACACTAAAAATGTAAATTTTTTCATTCATTAAATTTTGGTGATTTGAAATTAAAATAACTAAACCCTAATTCCTAATTATTTACATTAAAATCGCTATTTGTTTAAAAAATCATCTAAATAAATTTAGTGAGCGTTTATTTCCTCTGCCTCATTAAAGATAATTTCTTTTTCGCTTTTCGGGATCCTTAAAAAAATAATACAGTCTTTCATGTCACATGTTCCTCTATAACTCTTTATTACTTTTGTGTTTACAACAATATTTGTTTTTGTTTCTGTAACAGAAACGAGTTGAAAAGAATTGCTCCCTGATGTTAAAGTTCTTTGCAGTATCACACCAAACTCCTCTTCAGAAAAAAACACAGGCTCTAATAGAATATTCTGATCACCTATGTTCCTAAAATTAATATATTCGAAAACCTCTTTAAAAATATAATTGCCAGGTTTTAATTTTTGAATTTTTTGCGCCGGAACGACTGTATACGAATATTCAGATTGCGCTTTTACTGAATGATTAATAATAATCAAAGTAAAAAAAAATAAAATAAATTTCATGCGGGATAATTTTGATATACTAATTTACAAAATGACTTTCAAAATTATTCATATCATAAAAGCGATTAACATTAATTACCAGTATTTAAATAATCGCAAGCGCATTTTTTTACGGATAAAAATTCGGCTTCGTTTTCTAAATAATTACTGCAATATCGCCTGCCATGAGGCCCCTGGTTAATAATAAAATAATTAAACAACATTACTTCATAATTCGCATCCAGGTAGATCCATTTACTTATTTTTTTGAAAGTTGCCGATTTGTTTTTCCATTTGTCAGATAATGGATTTAAATAAGTGTTGACTCCTGAAAACTCCTGGAATTGAAATGCGTGTATCATTTCATGCGCATAGGTCTCAAAATAAATTTTATCACTTGCCAGTGTATCGGTAAACAAAAAACCGTTAGAAGCTGTTGAACCTATCAAACGCGGTGCATAACGGATCTTATCTGTATGAAAAGTTGGTGTGCCTGATCGTAGCGAAGTTTTGTAATCAAAATGGCCATTGGCTGCCATAAACACAATGCCACCAAAAGTGGAAGGCATAAAACGCGGTGTTAAAATAAATGGCTTTGGTTTAAATTCTAAACGAATAAAACCAACATCGTAGTGCCATTGCGACCAAAAATCACGATTAGCGGCAGCGTTCTCTACTATTGAATTACCTGCGCTAAAGACTGCCCGCGAAACCCAACCATAACTTAGGTTTTGTTTAATGGCAATCAACGAATTTAATTTTTTTCCGGAATACATGAGTGCACCGCCGCCTATTCCAATAACAAATCCTTTTACAAATGCCTTGTGCCATTTTTGATCTTTCTTTTTATTAATAATTGCGCCAACACCTCCGGAAATTCCGCCAACAAGGCAATTGTAAGAAATTATTTTCGGTTCAAGATTTTGAGCTTTACTTGTTTGCACAAATAACGAAGAAATGAGAAGAAAGCTTAAATAAATTTTAAAACCATGAAGGAATGTAAATCTATTACTTAGCTCTTTCATTTTATTTGGTTTCATAATTTTGAATAATTCATCATTCCGCAATTATTTTGCCAGCAATAAAACGTTTAATAGCATAATGGAAACCTGTTTAAAATAGGTTTACTATTTGTTAGCTTCCCCAATATGTAGAACCGTTTCACCACTATGCTTTTTGTACCAATATGAGGTTTTTTAACGATTTAAAATTTAATTTGTAAGTTTAAACAACAATGAAAGCATTTAAACTAATTAATATCAGCGAAACAGACTGTTCGTTTGAAGAAGGCACAATTACAGAATCTGTAAATATTGACGCCAATTTCTTTGTTATAAAAACCACTTTTGAGCCTTATCAATTAACCCCACATCCGGCGCCACGCTATCAATTTGTAGTTACATTAAAAGGAAAATTAAAATTTACCGTTAGTAATGGCAGTTCATTTATTATTGAACCGGGCGTTATGTTGATCGCAAAAGATACAAAAGGATCGGGCCATAGTTGGGAAATTTTGGAAGGCAATGAATGGGAACGGATTTATATTGTTCCGGATCTTGATGCCGAAGATCTTTTTATTCCAAAAATTTTATAATAATTATTGCTTTTCTTTGTGGTATGATATTTCGTATAATATACCATATCCCATGAAACAATAATTATTAATGAAACGAATCCAAGTCTTATTTTTAATTATTATTTTAAAAACTTCCTGCGTCGCCCAAATTGACAGTATTGCAAAAGCCCTTGTTGATACTGTAAAAAGCAAATTGATCGTTGATGATATTCCAAAAAAAACTTTTAAGGACGTGTTTATGTATCCTCATCGCTGGTATGTAAGGTTGTTACTTTCTCCAAAAAAATCAGCTTATGACACTTCTTATATTAAAAGCAGCAAGCATAAGTTAACGATCACAATTCCACTCGTTAAAAAATTTTATGGCTTTAACATAACAGATATAACCACAAAAAAAACACTTAAACTCTCTCCTAACAATTATTATTATTTAGGTTTTAATTTTAGCAATGTTATTGCAACAGTTGGTTTTTATCCGGGTATAAAATTCGGGTCAAAACCAAATAGGGGGAAAACCTCTGGCAAAGATTTTCAATTAACTTTAATAGGTACCAAGATCATTACTGATATTAATTACCAAACATACAGCGGCTTTTACGTTTACAATACCAAGGATTACGAGATCAGCAAAACCAATAGTGATACAATAGTAATAAGGCCAGACATTAACATTTATTCTTTTGGTGTAAATACGATGTATGTTTTAAATAATAAAAAATATTCTCTCAGGGGCGCATTCTCATTTACGGATGTTCAGCGTAAAAGTGCCGGATCTTTTATGGCAGGCCTTTATCATTCGTACGTTACATTGTTTTCTAATGATACAACATTTATAAAACACCCATTAACCCAAAATTTTTCGCCCTTGTTAAGTAAAATTAATAAAATAACACAAGTGTCTTTAGGTTTAAGCGGTGGCTATGGCTATACATATGTATACAAAAAAATAATTTTTAGCGCGGCTGTAAATATAGGCCTGGGAGGGCAAAAGACAAGTTATAATTTGTTAGAGGGTAAAAAAGAATCGTTAAAACCAAATGTTACCGTAAGTCTAAATGCGAAAAACGCAATCAGGTATGATAACCTCAGGTTTTTTGTAGGTGTTTTAACTAGCTATGATAATAATTTGGCTTTTAATAGCAGTGTTTTTAATAACGAAAAATATATTGCCCGCATTGTAGGTTTTGTGGGTTATCGGTTTAACATTAAACAAAACGGCAAAAAAGTTTTAAAAGCAATGGGCCTTATAGATTATGAGAAAAAATAGTTAAACTCCTTTATGGGCCAGCTTCATAAATTTAATTACTTCTTTATTGATATCTTCTTTGTACAACATTCTTAAATGGTGATTAAATTGGTTTTGACCCGGCACTTGTCCTGTTTTTTGAAAGCAGAGATTGTCTTTATATTCCTGTTTAAATGGAAAAACAACATGAATAAAATTTTTCCCTAATTGCGTTACCCAAGCGATCCGTTTTTTTGAATTCGAAATTCCGATCATGGTTTTTGTGGACTCGATCTGTATATCTCCTATTTTTTCAAATTCAGAAATAAAATGTTGATACAAATCCAAGGTATACTCTGACTTTCCTTTTAAGAAATTGTCAGGATTATTGAGGGGTAATTTTTTAATTGCCATTTTCAGTTTTAAAAATAACAAAAAAAGCCACACATTTCTGCGTGGCTTTTAGATGGCTCCCTCTCCTGGGCTTCCTTCGACTCCGCTCAGGATGAACTTCTCGCCCAGCTGTAAATAAAAAAAGGAAAGCTTTCGCTTTCCTTTTTGCTCCCTCTCCTGGGCTCGAACCAGGGACCCCATGATTAACA
>JBDSFC010000263.1:0-3328 GCA_039919745.1 Bacteroidia bacterium
CGTTAAGGCCGTGCACCAGCGTGAATTAAAAGAGGATATTAAAGCAGAAATAATTTTAGGAAACACCTATCATTTGTATTTGCGTCCGGGCTTAGAAGTGATTGAAGGCGCTGGTGGTCTCCACAAATTTAATGGCTGGGATAAACCCATATTAACAGATAGCGGCGGTTACCAGATATTTTCTTTATCCAACCAACGCAAATTAACTGAAGAAGGTGCTACTTTTAAAAGTCACATTGATGGTAGCAAACATTTTTTTTCTCCCGAAAGTGTAATGGATATTCAACGCACCATTGGCGCGGATATTATTATGGCTTTTGATGAATGTACACCCTACCCTTGCGATATTAAATACGCAAAAAATTCATTAGCACTAACACATCGTTGGCTAGACAGATGCATTACACGTTTTAATGAAACCCAACCAAAATATGGTTATACGCAAGCATTATTTCCAATTGTTCAGGGAAGTACTTATAAGGATCTGAGAATTGAATCTGCGGAATTTATTGCATCTAAAAATTGTTTTGGTAATGCTATTGGCGGATTAAGTGTTGGCGAGCCGGCAGAAGAAATGTATGCCATGACAGAAGTGGTGACCAATATTTTACCAAAAGATAAACCGCGTTATTTAATGGGCGTTGGCACACCGGTAAATATTTTAGAGTGCATAGCTTTAGGTATTGATATGTTTGATTGTGTTTTACCAACACGCAATGCCCGCCATGGATTATTATTTACTGAGAACGGGATTATCAATATCAAAAATGAAAAATGGAAAAATGATTTTTCTGTTTTAGATGAGAATGGAACCACTTTTGTTGACAAGGCTTATACTAAAGCTTATTTAAGACACTTAGTACACTGCGAAGAAATTTTAGCCGCGCAAATTGCCAGCATCCATAACCTTGGTTTTTATTTAAGATTGGTAAAGGAAGCCCGTACACGCATTATTGACGGCACTTTTATGGACTGGAAAAACAAAATGGTCATACAACTAGCGCAACGTTTATAATGTTAAAGATCCTGGATAGATATATTTTAAAGAAGTTCTTAAGCACGTTCTTCTTTTCAATTACATTGATCCTTTTGATCTTTATTGTATTCGACATTAAAGAAAAAATTCCAACATTTACTACAAAAGACATTTCTTTAAAGGAAATTATCTTTGACTATTATTTAATGTTTATTCCTTATTACGGCAACTTGTTTAGTCCGCTGTTTACTTTTATTGCCGTAATATTTTTTACTTCTAAGATGGCCCATCAAACTGAATTTGTGGCTATTTTAAGCAGTGGTACGAGTTTTAAACGCATTATGCGTCCATACATTATTGGCGCTTTTATTTTATCTTTTTCTTCATTAATGCTCAACCATTTTATTTTACCAAAAGCGGTAAAAATTAAAATTGGTTTTGAAGATAAATGGATCAACAATAATTATAATAGCGACGAACATAACATTCACAAAAAAATTGGGGCCAACCGTTTATTATACCTTGAGAGTTACGATAACCATTTACGAAAAGGCTTTAAAATAAGTATTGAAGATGTAGTAAATAATAAACAAACTTATTTTTTAAGTGCCGATAACATGGCCTGGGACAGTGCTTCTGCAGAATGGGACCTGGTAAATGTGTATGAACGAAAAATTATTGCACAAGACAGGCTGGACACTTTAAAAGTTGGAAAACCTATCTTTAAACAGATCAATAAATTTTATGATAGAAAAAAAATAAAGCTGGCGTTTTCACCAAAAGACATGGAACGTTACGAAAGCAAAACAGAAACTATGCCTTACTTTGAATTACGGGATTACATTATGCGTGAAAAAATAAAAGGCTCTAATAAAATTGAGTTCTTTGAAGTAGAACAATACCGCCGTTCTTCATTTCCATTTGCTACATTTATTTTGACCATCATTGGTGTTTGTGTTTCGTCTCGTAAAGTGCGTGGCGGCGTGGGTTTACAAATAGCTTTAGGCTTACTGTTAAGCTGCCTTTATATTATGTTCATGTACATTTTTACAACCATTGCCACAACCGGCTTTGCGCCACCATTGGTAGCGGTATGGATCCCAAATATTATTTTTTCTTTTGTAGCGCTTTATTTTTACAGAACAGCGCAGAAGTAATTTCGGATCTTATTACAAAAAAAGTTATTTAGCAATTCTTAAGATTTGTCCTTATCAAAATTGATTTACCTTGTAAAAAAATTACACATGAAAACATTATTTACATTTTTATTGGCATTAACTTTTGGTTTGTATTTGCAAGCACAACAACTTATCTGGAAAAAAGAACAATTAATGCCAACAAAAGAATTGGCCGACAAAATTAATACCAATGCTAAAGACAAGCCTTTGATCTTTAATATGGGTCCGATGGATAATATTAAATCGGCAGTTTTTATTGGCCGCGGAACCAGTGTTACCGGTATTGAGAAATTAAAATCAGAGGTGATGATGGAAAATAAGAACCGTGTTATTGTTGTTTACTGCGGTTGCTGTTCTTACGCAAGTTGTCCAAATATTAAACCCGCTTATGATGCTTTGATCTCAGCAGGATTTAAAAATGCAAAAGTTCTTGAATTGCCCGAAGGTATTGCCCCTGATTGGATCGCCAAAGGTTACCCGATGGAATAGTTTTTTATTCTTTAACCACAAAGCGCGCAAATTTTTTTCACAAAGAACTCAAAGATTTAAATTTTCTTAGTGCTCTGGTGGTTCAACTAATAATTTAACAGATCAGAAATTGCTGCTTCTACTTTATCCGCATTTGGCAACATGGTTTTTTCTAAAATTGAATTTAAAGGAATTGCCGGTAAATTTTCAGCACCAATAACTTTTACCGGAGCATCTAATGATTGAAAACAATTTTCGCTGATGCGCGCTGCAATACTTTGCGCAAAACCATTATGTACAGGCTCTTCTGTTAACACCATTACTTTATTATGTTTGCGTGCACTTTCAAAAATACAATTCTCATCAATTGGCGCTAAAGTTCTTAGGTCAATAATTTCAACCTGTCCTTCAAATTTCTTAGAAGCGGCTTTAGCCCAATACACACCCATACCATAAGTAATGATGGTTAATGATTTACCTGCTTTAGTATTTTCTTCTGTAGCTTCAATCACTTTACGTGCTTTTCCAAAAGGGATCACGTAATCTTCATCGGGCTCAATAGTTTTAGCATCTTCTGTACCTTTTATTTTGCTCCAATACAAACCTTTATGTTCTAACATCACAACAGGATTTGGATCATAATAAGCTGCTTTCATTAAACCTTTAAGATCTGCGCCGGTACTTGGGTAAGCAATTTTAATTCCTT
>JBDSFC010000291.1:0-3966 GCA_039919745.1 Bacteroidia bacterium
TAAAGCAACAGCCTTAAACCCTTTCTTCCTGGCGAGTTTAAAACCATACCATAAATTTTCAGTACTATGCTCTGCCCTATCCTCTATAATGATCTTTTCTCTTGGTATACCCATTGCAACTAAATATTCCGCCATAACTCTAGCTTCCACATACGGCGTATAAACAGAACTTCCGCTGGTAATAATGTTTTTTGCTATACCCTTATCGTATAAATGTTTTGCCCATAGCAAACGTAATTGCAAGATCCTATCCCAGGCTGGTTCATAAAATTGTATCCCCGGAACTATAATTGCATCGTATTGCGCATGGGCTTTCATAGCCCTGCGCGTCATTTTTTCAACAGAGGGCTTAAAGATTAGACAACCATTGTTTAAAAAGATCATAAAGACCAGTAACAAAATAAAACAATGCTTTTTCATAGTATCTTTTTATATGTGAGATTCTGATTTCCTCAAGCGGATCAGTTTTGCTAAAGAAGAAATTGCTTTTTCGTGTTTTTTCACAAACGGGTTATCAAGGTCCCATACATATCCTGCAAGTACAGAACATATCTGGCTTTTAATTTCCGGATCCTGGTTCTCTGAAAAAAAGATATCGTGCAGATCGCCCGTATACCATGCTTTTACATAAGAGCGAAATGTATTTATACCCTGCATCATGTGATCGGTGTATTGTAACTGCCAATCAACTGGTTTTTCATTTAAAAAATCACAAACCAGTTTAGCAGCTTTGTTGCCAGATTCCATTGCAAAAGTTACACCGGATGAAAAGATCGGATCTAAGAATTCAGTAGCATTACCACATAAAACAAATCCATCACCATATAATTGTTTGGTAGATATTGCATAACCTTCAATGCTTCTTGGTTCAAACATCATTTCAGCATCTTTAAAACGCTCTCTTGTATTTTCATCTTTTTCAATGATCTTTTTCATTCTTTCAACAGGATCTTCCGGCATTCCGGCAAAAAATTCCGGATCAGCTACAAAGCCAATAGAAGTTACACCATTTGAAAATGGAATGATCCAGATCCAGGTGCGTGGCTCATGAACAACAGCAGTAATGCGATTTCCATCAATTCCACCAGGTCTTTTAAGATCTTTAAAATGCGTAAAATGTGTTTTGCGTGGTTCAAAAGCAGAAGGTTTATCCAAGCCAAACATGCGTGGTATTACACGGCCATAGCCACTTGCATCTACTATAAAACGTGCTTCTATTTGTGTTTCTTTTCCTTCTTTATCTACAACCGTTGTTACAGAATTAGTTCCTTTAAATTCAATCTTAGTTACCGCTTTTTCATGCTCAACATCTACGCCAAAAGAGGCAACATTTTGAGATAATATCTGATCAAATTGTGCTCTTGGAACCTGCCATGTCCATGTCCAGCCCTTGCTGAACTGGTTGGTAAAGTTAAAATCACACACTTCGTTTCCACGAACGAACTTAGCACCAAATTTTTCCTGGAAGCCCGCTTTTTTAACGGCTTCCAGTAAACCAGCTTCGTCCAAATGATCCATTACACGTGGTAATAAACTTTCACCAATAACAAATCGTGGAAATTTTTCGCGTTCAACTATTTTAACCTTAAATCCTTGTTTATTAATAAGAGCACTCGCAATACAACCCGCAGGCCCGGCGCCAATAACTAGTACGTCAACTTTTTCTGTTTGCATTATTTTAATTTTTTACATTTCAATAAAGTGTGACACACACCTATATTATCAATTTGTTCAACCACTTCTAAACCTGCTTTTGTAACCAATTTTAAAAACACTTTACTATCATACATTTGACTATTACCGTTTGCAATGGCTGTAAAATATAAAGATGTCATTTGTAAACAAAAAGCAGAGGCTTCAAATCGTTGTTTATCCCAAAAAGTTTCCAGAATATAAACGTATCCATCTTCATTAAGTGCGGTAACACATCTTTTTAGAATAGAAACAATTTCGTCGTCAGAAAAACAATCCAAAAACTGGCTCATCCAAACAACATCAAATCCTTTTGGAAAAACGGTAGTTTGATCCAGAATATTTGCTTCATAAAAACCAATACGTTCAGTTAAATTCTGTGTACGGATATTTTCTTTTGCCAAACCTGTTTGCCCCGGCAGATCCATAATGGTCATGTGAACATCTGGATTATGTTTTACGCATGAGATCGACCATTTTCCTGTATTTCCACCAATATCCAGTATTTTTTTTGGCTTATTTGTAAACACCAATGGCAATACTTCTTCAAAAGCGCTATCAGAATAATAATGATCAAAATCAAACCAACTTTTTTTTGCAGGTTCTGGTAAAATAGAAAGACCTTCATAAATAGTATTCCATTTTCCAAAAACTTTAAGGCCTTCCGGTTTTGAATTTTTGATGCTATCTTCTAAATGCATCATAGGCTCATAACAAACGTCATTAGTAAAATCAAAATTAACTTTTGTCAATTCATCATTCACTATAAAATAACCTGTTTTTGTGAGAGAATATTTATCGTTATTGATCGTTATCAAACCAATGCCCAGTCCAGCTTCCAGCAATACACGTACACCATAATGTGATAGATCAACTTTTTCTACCAATTGATCAATATCAATACCGGTTTTTCTGGATTTTTCAATATGTTTTAGTATTCCGCTATCTCTTAATATTTTGGTAGCCTTAAATATTACCGGCGCAAATGATATCCATTGTGCATATTCTTTTGCCTCAAGGGCATTTCTATTATCTGTAGAAAAAAAATCCATTTATTATGTTCTAAACTAAAATTAAGACGACAAATATAACACAAACCAACAATGTGAGTTGATTTTTACGAGAAACAAATGTGTTTAATTTTAAATAAAAGTCAAAAAATTCTGTATCTTCGTCCTCTCATTTTTTATACGTGATCTGATATGGTAAACCTTGGTGGAGGTAAATTAACTTTTAACGAATGCTATGACGTTCTTATAAATGATAGCGTTATTGAATTGAATGACACCGCCATGTCGCGTGTTTACCAGAGTTTCTTTTTTTTAAAGGAATTCATTAAAGACAAGCTTATTTATGGTATAAACACCGGTTTTGGACCAATGGCCCAGTATAAGATCAGTGATGATGACCAGGTACAACTTCAATATAATTTAATTCGCAGCCATTGTTCAGGCAGCGGGGCAACTATTGCGCCCTTAAACGTAAAAGGATTAATGCTTGCCCGTTTAAATATGTTAATGCGTGGTTATTCGGGCATACACCCCGATGCAGTAATACTTTTAAAGGAATTAATAAACCGTAATATTAACCCCGTTATTTTTGAACATGGAGGCCTTGGTGCCAGCGGCGATTTGGTTCAGTTAGCACACTTATCGTTGGTGTTAATTGGCGAAGGGGAAGTACATTATAAAGGAAAAATTACAGATACCGAAACAGTTTTTAAAGCAGAGAATTTAACACCTTTAAAGGTGCATATTCGTGAAGGCCTGGCATTAATGAACGGCACTTCGGCAATGTGTGGTATTGGCCTGGTTAACCTTATTCATGCCAAAAACCTGGTTAAACATTCGGTAGCAGCAAGCAGCATGATAGTAGAAATGGTACAATCGTATGATGATCATTTTTCTAACGAATTAAATTCAGTAAAGTATCATACAGGCCAAAACACAATTGCTAAAAACATGCAAGTTTTTTTGCAGGATAGCCAACTGGTAAAAAAACGTGAAAAACATTTATATCATCAGCCAATTAAAGAAAATATTTTAAAGGACAAGGTTCAGGAATACTACTCTATTCGTTGTGTACCACAGATCTTAGGTCCAGTTAATGATACTATTAATTATGCCGAAGAAGTTATTATAAATGAAATAAATTCAGTTAACGATAATCCCATCATTGATTACGAGAACAAAAATGTATTTCATGGCGGTAATTTTCATGGAGATTATGCAGCCCTTGAAATGGACAAATTAAAGATCGTTATCACCAAGCTAT
>JBDSFC010000302.1:0-3925 GCA_039919745.1 Bacteroidia bacterium
GATAATTATCTTTTTATTGGTTACGATAATCATATTAAGGTTCTTGCCAACCCAAAAGCAACACCTTTTACCTGCGGCATAACAAATGGTAAAGTAACAACATTAACAGACAGTACCTTTGTAATTAAAAATTTATTGCCTGTTACAACTTTATTATCTGTTTATGTAAAAGATAAGAATGGCAAACCCAAACTCGCTTTAAATAAACCTTATGCTTATGTTCCTTTTCCTACTATAAAGATCTCTGGTGTAAAATGCGATTCGGCCATAACACGGCTAATGCTTGCTGCCGGCACATTTTATGCGGAATTTAAAAACATTGGAAAGTTCCAGGTAAAGAGTTTTAAAATGGATATGTATATTAATAAAGAATTTGTGCAGGACAGTTCTTCAACAGGCCGCCTCACAAAAAAAATGCTTGAGTATATTAGTTCAAGCAAAAGCGGATCGCTTTTATATTTTAAAGACCTTAAATTTGGTACCGCAGACGGTGTACCAAAAACAGAGCCTATTTATAGAGTGTTTTTAATTGACGACAATAAAAGTGCGTTGAAATTTGGATTTTGATTTTTAACCATTACTTCACAAACACAAATTCCACCCTTCTATTCAACGCTTTGTTATCACTGATGGGTTTTGTGTCGCCATATCCATTGTAGGTCATTCTACCGGCCGCTATTCCTTTTGAGGTCAGATATTCCATTACTGCTTTTGCACGATTTAAAGAAAGGGTTTTGTTTTGTTCTTTGTCGCCGTTATTATCTGTGTGGCCATTTATCTCCACCTGCATCTTTGGATCTTTACTTAAAAGGTTGACCACTTTATTTAATAAGGTAAATGATTCTGCTCCTTCGATCTTATAAGAAGCGGTTTCAAAGTTGATACTTAAATTTATAGAAACAGAATTACCAAGATCGTTCAATACTTTATCACCAAATTCTTTTTTTGCGAACTGTTCAAACGAAATTGTTTTTGAAGACATGCTTTTAAAAGAACCTCCTTCTAAAAATATAGCTGAATCGTAAAGACGATCGCCCACATCTGCAATGGCTATTTTAATATGGTATTTCTTTCCGGGCACAACCTTCGCTCCTGCATGTAACACAACGGTAAAACCATCAAACTGAAAGGTCTTGGCCATCTCTTCTCCTTGTTTATTGTTTTCCCACCTTTGTACATTCTCAGCTTCCCACAAATAATTTCGGATAAAATATTTTTTATTTACTATTGAATTAATGTTGTCAACTGTAATTGGTATATGGCCTTCGAGGATCGCTAAATTTTTTCGCGCACGTGGTTCTTCGCAGCTAAGAAAAAAACCAAATATGTCGTTCACGTTTTTACTTACAAATTCAGGATACTCTTCTGAAGCAAAGAAAAAATTAAAAGCAATACTGTCGTTGGATGGAATAAAATCAAAATCCAAAACTGCCGCGTCAAAGCTTGGGCCTTTAGCAATTGCGCTTAGCGAAACATCTGTATTGTTTAATGATTTTGAACTTTTATCGGGTGTATTGTTTGGGCCTATGGCATCAAACACATTACCGGTAGATAAAATAATGCCTTTAGGAATAACCTTATTATAGGTCATTGAGCACTCAAAAATACCCAGCGATTTTTTATGCCCTTTGTAACTTACGTTTTCAATTTTAGAATCATTTCCTTTAGCAGCAAAAATAGTTTTAACCATTTCTTCTACAGCCATTGTTGTATCAATGCTCAATTGCGCATTGCCGATCTTTGCAATGCAACACAACATGTATATAAAAAGTAAGGGTTTATTTTTTACCATAAAGTTTCGAGCGATATAACGTCTAAATTAATAAAAAGATACAAGAAATCAATTTTATCCTTCTTTAGAATTACAAGTTCCGGAAAACAAAAAAGCCGGAACAAATAGTTCCGGCTTTTTTAAAATTACTTTATATTAATTATTTACTGGTTGCTTCGTCTATTGCAAAATCCAAAGTAACCGGTTTTACTTTTACCGGATCGGCTTCAACAAATGTACTATGCCAAACGATCATCAATTTTATTTTTTGCATATCTGTTTCTTTACCGCCATCCATTCTGTTCCAGCTAAGTGATATTCTTTCGCTTCCGCCTTTCATTAAAAGAACCGCCGGTCTATTACCTTTTGAATTAGCTATCTCAGTACCATCAGGTAATTTAATAGTTGCTTTTTTTGAATTGATCACACCAATTTTATCACCGGTGTAACGGCACTCAAATTTTACATTTGTTTTATCTGTTTCTTTTTTTAGATCGCTCATAGCGCAGGTAAAATTTCCAGCTTTAAATTCATTTTGCGCAGGTGGTAATTGAAAATCTTCTGCAGCAACAGGTTTATCCAATACTGAAACTTTGTAAAGGCCATTCACTTCATAAGAATACCCCGGCACAATATAATCAGTAGCTTCAAAGTTGATCACTTTACTTTCTGATTCAACAGGTGCTACCTGCATCCATTTTTCTTTTGGCTTTACTTCTTTACTGTTTATTTTTAACGTACTTTCTTCAGGTTTATAAAGTATTGCATCATCAGTTTTATTAATGATCTTCAATTTAAATTTGGTTCCTGCTTTGTTTGACACGGCATCTTTAGCGAGTATGGTCATACCATCTCCTTCTACAGAAACATCTTTATACATAATTTTTTCATACTTCTTTTGCGCTATTGCAGAAGTTAACGTTAAGCAAATACATGCTGTAGTAAATACACTTTTAATCATGGTTTTATTATTTAGCTGTTTAAACAAAAGTAACAATGTATCATTTACGATCATCTATTTTATTATATTTTAACACCGATCAATAGCACATCATCTATCTGTTCGTGAGGGCCTTTCCATTCTTCAAAACGTTTTAAAAGGCTTTCTTTTTGTTCATTCATGGGCTTCCCGGCAATTGACAGTAATAATTCTTTTAGTTGTTTATACTTGAATTTCTTTCCGGCGACGCCTCCAAACTGATCGGCATAACCATCGGTTAACGTATATACTACATCATCTTTTTGAAGTTCGATCGTTTTTTGATTAAACGAAACAGTGTCTCGTTCATGTTTGCCTACCGGCATTTTATCAGCAACAAATTCTAATAGTTCAAAGCCAACTCCCGGGTTATTCCTGGCGATCCACAAAGGATTATTGGCAGCTGAATACGTCAGTTTTTTATTTTTAAAATCAAAGCTTGAAATACTACAATCCATTCCATCTTTACCACCTGAAACACTTCCATCATTTGACAGATGCTCTATCACCTGCATGCGCGTATAGTTTAATATTTCTTTTGGATCTGATAATTTTTGTCCTTTTATCGCTTCATTCAAACAGGAAATATTGAGCATGCTCATAATTGCGCCGGGTACGCCATGCCCTGTTGAATCTGCCGTAACCAAAGCAAATTGATTATTGTTAAGCATTGACGCCCAATAAAAATCACCACTTACAATATCTTTTGGCTTGAAGAAAATAAAATAATCAGCCATATTATCGTTCAGTATTTTATCGCTTGCCAATAATGATCTTTGGATGCGTTGCGCATAATTAATACTATCGGTGATCTCTTTATTTTTTTCGTGAATTAATTTATAAAGTTCCTCTAGTTTGGATTTGGAGTCTTCTTCGGTAACTAAAATAACTTTTACATAACGCAATAAAACAAATGTTGTTATTATAAAAATTAAAATAGAAATAATAAGGTTTCTATACAGTTGAATATTTGCTTCCGCAATAAAATCATCGAAGCGCATATCTACTTCTATGATCCCTGCGGCCTGGCCTTTATCGTTAAGAATAGGTGTAAACGCGGTTAACCAGGTTCCAAACTCATCAGTATACTGTTCTATCACATCACCTTTTGAGTAATTATCCATAAAAGTTTTGTTATACTCAATATATGGATCGCCAAAATAAAGGGAGTCGTC
>JBDSFC010000310.1:0-3120 GCA_039919745.1 Bacteroidia bacterium
AGTTTGTGCAGATGAGGCTAAAAATACAGACGCTACATATACCAATTTTATTACCAATAACGGCACTTCTTCCTCAAATGGTGTTACGGCCCATACGGTATGCTCGATACAATAACAATTTATTTTAACAACGAAGCCGCCACCCCGCATTTTAAACAGGCTTTTTTACTACAATAATTATCATATAAATTAATGGTTGCTTGGCTATCGGCCGCAGTTTTTAAATTGGCTTTTTGCTCACTGAATAATTTTGTTTTGACATTTTGTTCAAAATCGCATTTGTTTAATAGTTCAATGGCTAGGTCTCCCATTTCTTCCTTCCCGGTACGTTTCGAGTAAAAAAAGTAAAAAGGCGCAAAAGTATTAATGATAAGGTTTTCGATAGAGGTTAATCCTAAAGTAAGATCCTTTGAGGTTACATTACCATCCATATTGTAATGATTTTTCCAGTAACCATCTAAATTTATTTTTAATGCTAAAATTATTTCCTCGTAATTTGAAAAGTCGTAAGGCGCAATAAACAACCCGGGTTTAGAGTTTATTAATCTCGCAAATTGCGATAAACGAATTGTTGGAAAATTTGCCGGTCGTAATTTTGAGAATTTAAACACTTCTTTATTTAAAGGAATAATACGGTATTTGTTTTTTAAATAATCAAATTCGTTTTGTAACTGCAAAATGTACTTATCTTCAAATTGATTATCAAGCAACCCGGAAGTGCCTAATAATAAAGCTTCCAATTGTAATAAATTATCTGAGTGTTTTAATAAAGTGGTTATTGGTAAATTTTTTGCAAGCAATTCAAACGGTAAACTGTTTACTTTAAAACCAAAATTACGAAGCAACAAAAAATAAAATGTTTGGGTATAATCGCCATTAACCAACTTAAAATATTCTTCTATCAGTTTTACCTTCCCTTCCAATCGTTCAATGGCCATACGTTCCAGCCAACTTACAAATTTCAGATCATTGATGTTTGCTAATTGGTTATGACAGGGAATTTTTGTTTTAGAAGAATTTAATTGTTCAAAAGAAGCCAAAGTACTCTCTGCGATCAGGCTTTTCAATTCCAATACCTCAACATTATTATTGGTGTTTTGTGGCAGGTCTATATCGTGTTCATAAACAACATGTAAAACAATATTGTCGTAATTTTTATCTTGTTGGTGTTTGTGTTTTAACCAATCGCTGGTTTTAATGTGCACTTCAATATTACCAGCTAAAATAATATTATCAATTTTCACCTGTGCATTAAAAAAATCCGGACCTGAGTCTTTATTTAATTCGCCGTTTTTTATAATAGAAATGTGTTTACCACTTATTGTGATAAAAGGCAAAGGCTTAAAAATTTTATATTGCCATAAAAATTGAAGAAAGTCTTCATTAAACTTAAGCATAACCTCTTATTTTGTATACAATATAGCCCAGCCATTCGTGAATTAAGACCTGTAGAGTAAATAGCGCGTCCTGGTTAGGGATCAATAAATGATCTAAACTATAACGCCTTATACCACTTACTCTATTAGTTACATAAGGTGTTAAATTTATAAAACCCGCTTTTTTAAATACAGCCAGCGAACGGCGCATGTGATAGCCCGAAGTAACCAGCAAATAATTGCCTTTTAGTTGCAAACTATCCAATATTTTTTTTGTGAAAATGGCATTCTCATAGGTGTTTTTACTTTCCGACTCAATGATCATTGCGCTATCAGGAATATTGATAGATTTTAAATATTTTTTTACATAGACGCCTTCCTTGTTCTCAGGAAATTCAATACTTCCGCTTCCGCCAGTAAAAATAATTTTTTTAACCCTGCCATTATAATACATCGGAATGATCTGCATCAATCTATCAGCACCAAAACCAAAACTAATTTTTTTTAATCGTTGATCAACATTTCCAATCCCTCCTAAGATAATAGCGCCATCATATTTTGTAGTCATTAGATCATAATCGGGTGTTACAGGTTCCCAATGTCTGAAACATTCATCCACAATAAATGAGTTGCCACATACGTATAGTATTATAATTGAGGCAATTCTTAATTTTTTTGCCCGCGATTCTATCTTAGTTTTAAAGGAATATAATAACAAAAAAAACACCCATATCAATGGAGAAAATAAAAAGCCAAGTATTTTTGATAAAAAGAAAAACATAGTTCTAAAGTAATAACAAACTAAAACATTTATAAGGTATTTTACAATATGAATATTGATTATCTTTAACCAATAACTTTTATACGTTTTTATGAAAAAGATCTTAATAGCTAACCGTGGTGAAATTGCTTTACGTATTATGCGCAGTGCCCGCGAAATGGGAATTAAAACGGTTGCCATTTATTCTGAGGCCGATAGAAATGCCCTTTTTGTGAGATATGCCGATGAGGCCGTTTGTGTTGGTCCGCCACCAAGCGCCCAATCATATTTACAGGGTGATAAGATCATTGCTATTTGTAAAGAATTAGGTGTGGATGGAATTCACCCGGGTTATGGTTTTTTAAGTGAGAATGCTGATTTTGCCCGCAAAGTAAAAAAGGCCGGTATTACATTTATTGGTCCAAGTGCAGAAAGTATGGACCTTATGGGTGATAAATTAAGTGCAAAAGCAACTGCAAAAAAATATAAAGTACCCATGATACCGGGTTCTGAAGGCGCAATCAGCGACCTTAAAGAAGCTATAACAGTTGCTAAAGAAACCGGTTTTCCGTTATTGATAAAGGCCAGCGCAGGTGGTGGTGGTAAAGGAATGCGTCTGGTAGAAAAAGAATCTGAAATTGAAGAACAAATGAAACTGGCTATTAGCGAGGCCATTTCCGCATTTGGAAATGGTGCTGTGTTTATTGAAAAATATGCCAGTCAGCCCCGCCATATTGAGATTCAGCTTTTAGCCGATAACCATGGGAATTGTGTTTACCTTTTTGAGCGCGAATGTAGTATACAACGCCGTCACCAAAAATTGATAGAAGAAGCGCCAAGCAGTGTACTTTCACCTGAATTACGTGAAAAAATGGGTAAATGTGCCGTAGATGTGGCCAAAGCCTGCAATTACAGTGGTGCAGGAACTGTTGAATTTTTGTTGGATGCCGATCTTAATTTTTATTTCCTGGAAATGAATACCCG
>JBDSFC010000339.1:0-15036 GCA_039919745.1 Bacteroidia bacterium
CTTAATACGGGTCCGCCACCACAAGATAAATCACCGCTTACTATTTTACTCATCATTGGTGTTTGCGTATCATGACATACATCTGTAACAATAGCAACATTTGGATTTATTTTCCTCGCGATCATAGTTGCACCATTTAAACCAACTTCTTCCTGAACAGAGTTTACAATATATAAACCAAATGGTAATTTATCTTTATTCTCTTTTAGCATACGTGCCACTTCAGCTATCATAAAACCCCCTATTCTATTATCCAACGCACGGCCAACATAATAACGATCGTTTAGTTCCATCAACTCATCTTCGTAAGTAATTACACAGCCAACATGAACACCCAACGCTTCTACTTCTTTATCGGATTTACAACCAAGATCTAAAAAAATATTTTTTAAGGTTGGGGTTTCCTCCTTTGCCGCGTCGCGTACGTGAATTGCCGGCCAGCCAAAAACAGCTTTAACTATGCCTTTATCAGTATGAATATTTACGCGCTTTGAAGGAGCAATTTGATGATCACTGCCACCGTTACGACGCAAATAAATAAAACCGTCTTTAGTAATATAGTGTACAAACCAGCTTATTTCATCCGCATGTGCTTCAATAACTACTTTGTATTGTGCTTTTGGATTAATAACACCTACAACAGTACCATAAGTATCTACAAAATACTCGTCAATATAGGGCTTTAAGTAATTTAACCACACCTTTTGTCCTGAACTTTCAAAACCTGTAGGTGAGGCAACATTTAAATATTCGTATAAAAAAGTTTTAGACTTTGCGTTTAATATAGATTTAGTTTTGGCCATAGTTTAACAATTTAAGGACTTTAAATTAACATAAAAATATTGAATTCGAAAGAAATTGTCTACGAAAATGTACGAATCTTTTACTAATTAAAAAGTAGTTTCTACGCCGCTATAAAAATTAAAGATAACGAAGGATAAACAAAAATTATTTTTTCTTTTTTACCTCGCCCCAGGTTTTGTATTCGTCTTGTTGCTGTGGCCTGAACGCTGGCATTCTGCGCAATGGCTCGCAGGCTTTGAGTGTAGAATGACAATCAGAAGGCAATTGCTGATAGAGTTTTGTTCCTTTGGTTTTCCAGGCGATCATTTCATCGCTTACCTCTTTAATTATTTTTGCAGGATTACCAACCACTACTTTTCTTTTTTCAATAACGGTGTCTGCTACGATCATTGATAGTGCACCAACAATACATTCATCGCCAATTACAACATTATCCATTATTACAGAGTTCATTCCTATTAATGCATTTTTACCAATAGTAGCGCCATGAATAATAGCACCGTGCCCGATATGTGCACTCTCTTTTAATAAAACCGTTGTGCCCGGAAACATATGAATAGTACAATTCTCCTGCACATTACACCCGTCTTCAATAATTATTTGTCCCCAATCTCCTCTAATGGCTGCACCCGGACCAACATAAACATCTCTGCCAATAATTACATTTCCGGTAACTGTTGCATTTGGGTGTATAAATGCGCTGCTATCAATAACAGGCTTGTATCCATTAAATTCAAATATATTGGCCATTCGTTTTTTTTGTAAAATTAATTTTTTTGTGCTAAAAAGCGGCATTTATATTCTGGTATCCAACAATCTGCACTTTAAATTACAAAGTCTAAAGCCTTGCGTTTTCGACGAATACAAAAACTGCCTAAAACCCTTTAAATTAACTGGAATATAATTTTTTGATTAATAGCTAATTAGAAAAAAAGACTATCTTTAATCCCTATTTTAAAATTTATATGTCTTCGATGAAAATGGTTCTAATTAGGGCCGCTTATTGTTTTTTGCTTTTTTTTAGCGCAGTTCTTTCTGCGCAGGAAAATTCTAAAGATGAATTAGTATCGGGCTATATAAAATCGTTAAGTACTTTATGGGAAGTATCCAACACAAAAACATTTGATAATTATATTGTTGATTCTACTTTAAGCTTAAGTTCAGATCCTTTTAAATTAAATGGCACGGCAAACAACCATCAACAAAAAGAATTATTGCTCCGCTCCAATACATTAATGCAAACCATCAATAAAAAAGATGTTGGATTAAAGTACACTTTAAACTACCAGGAAAATTTTAATTCGCCGGTTGCCGATCCGCAGGAAATTGTTGTGTTCAAACGTCGCGCTGTTACAGGTATTGAATGGGACTTCTTAAAAAGCGGGCTTTACGAAAGCCGTACAAAAAATAAAATATTAAAGCTTGAGTTTGATGCGTTAGAAAAAAAACAATTCAGTAATAACTTAACTGTTTTCCAGGCAAAAAGCACCGAACAAATTATCAGGCATTTTAATGAAAAAAAAATAGAGATACTGGATGCAAGAAAAAAACTGAACGAAGAACAAACCGTTACAGTGGAAAAACTTTGGTCGATCAAACATATTACAAAAGATAACTACTTAAAAGCTATACAAAATACAACAGATATAAATGCGCAATATAATTTATACAGAAACTATAATGAAGCCGAAATAAAGAACAGGTCTAAGTTTGATTATGATCTTCCGATCTTGGATATTGATCTTGCCAAACTATTTCAAAGTGCTAATATAACTGCGGTAGATACTTCTGTGGTTGGACCAAACAGCGAGATCGCAAAATTAAAATCCGCTTTTATTAATGATATAAGTCTTTCTACTTACGCTAGGTATAGTTACTACGATGTTTACAATCCTGATCAACCAAACAGGGCTTTTATGTCTCTGGGTATGAATTTTTCGATGCCGCTTGCTTTTAATCAAAAAGAGAAAAGAGAATATTATATGATCCAAAGCCAGATTGCGAATCAAAAAGATGCTTTGGTAAATGAAGACATACAAATAAATCTTTTGAATTACTATTACGAATACCAATACAAATTAAAACAGTTTAAAAATTTATACCACAAACGTTTAGTGTTTTTAGAGTTGCTTAGAACAGAGCGCGTGAAGCACGACCTTAACGATATGGAATTTAATCCAAACACTGCGCTGTTTATTTTAGACGATTACTGGAGCAACGCTATTGAATTATTAGATCTTAAACAAGACATGTATAAGATCTTGTTAAGTTTAAAAACACGTTTTCCAAAAGTAAATACGGCAGAATATACCAAACCATTAAACCTCAACAATCTTAATATTGCTTCTTCTAATCCGCCATTTAAAGCGGTATATGTTTGGAGCGATGCCTTTAAGAACCATTCTCAAACTGTAATTAATGAGTATTGTAAAGTAAATGAGTTTAACCCAATACTAATTTCATACAATACAACTAAAGTTTATTTGCAACAAGTGTCTGAATTTATTTCTAAAAACTATACGTCAAAACTTCATTTAATGATAGGCAGTAATAAATTATTAAACACCGGCCTTGTTGGTTATTTAGATTCATTAAAAAACAATGTGAAACTTTCTTTTGTAAAAGGAATTCACCTTGATCTTGAACCGCACACTTTGCCCGGCTTTAAGGAGAATAAAGAAAAGGCATTTGAAAATTATATTGTTGTTTTAAAACAGGCTAAGAAATTTGCCGATGATAATAAATTAGAATTGTCCGTTTCAATTCCTTTAAGTTACCCTGAAACTGTTTTAGAAGAATTAAATAAAAACTGTACTACTGTTTATTTAATGGCTTACGAAAATGTTGATCCGGATTTTATAATTAAAAAATGTGCAGAAGAGAAAACCATTTTAAAAAGTAAATGTGTTTTAGCGCTTCGCACGAAAGATTTTGAGAACAGAACAGACATGGACCAGCTCTTTAAAAAATTAGGCTTTGAAAAAACGGCGTACCACGACCTGGATGACCTTATCAAATTTGATAACAACAGCATTAATGTGAAGGAGGACAAGGAAAAAGAAAAATGAAAAGTGTAAACTTTCAAAGAAATAAATCATTAATACGCGTTGTTAATGAGCAAAACGTAAAAAAGCAACGGAACTGGGATAGAATATTATATCTTGGTTTGCTTGGGCTTTTCCTGCTGTTTGTGATCTATTATGTAGTAACAAAATACTTTTTTATTCACGCATACGGACACGTAATTATTGAGAGCACAAGGATCCGTTTAACGGATGATGCACGCATTATTGAATTTTATGTAAAAGAAGGCGACAGGATAGAACAAAACGATACTTTATTTTCTTATGCTTTAGATAGAGATGATGATATAAGTGGCGGCTCTTCTTATGCTCAATCGGTTAATATAGGTTCTATTGAGGGTGGCTCAAGAGACGACTGGTGGGTAAAAGAAATTTATGCTTTAAAGAAAAAAATTGCTTTAAATAATATTGATATTTCTGAGAACGAAAATTTAATCTCGGGATATAAAAAAGAGATCAAACGAATTTCTAATGAAGTTATTTTAGATGTATTGCCAAAAACACGTTTAGAGTATATTCAAAATGAAATGGTAACGCTACATACCGAAAGTAAAAAATTAGAAAAAGAAAATAAAGAGCTTTATAGTTTGATGAAAAGCCTTGGGCCTTCAAAAAAACAAAGGAGCATAAAGGGTGTAAACATTCGAACTAAAAAAGGTGGTGGTGTAACTGGCGATAAACAGGGAGTACAAAAACTGGATTTTAGTGAGGAGCTTTTAACACAAGCAAAATATTTCAGATCGCCAATGAGTGGTATTGCTACACGTATTTATATTCATGGTTATGAAACTGCATTAAAGAGCGAAGAGATAATGGCTTTACATGAAGCGCAGCCCGCTTATATAAAAGCTTATTTTGAGCAGGAAGATCTTCGCTATTTTAAAGAGGGCGATATTTTTTCAATTGAATTTCCGGATGGAACAAAAAGCCTGGGTGTTCTAAAACGCTTTTATATTGCAACGTATACTTTGCCTGAAGAGTTTCAGAAAAAGTATGAGCCAACCACAAGAAGTATTGCCGCAGATATTTACCCGGTAGATTCTATAGAAATAAAAAAATGGAAGACCTTTTACAAAATGAGTGTGGACATTTCTAAAACAAAACTTTAAATGTTAAACAATGGAAACATTAGTAAAAAATAGATTTGAATTTCAAGAAAACGTATTAAATTTCTCTAATAAGTTATTTTATTATTTAGAAAGCTTTAGTACATTAAAAATTGATTCCTTAAATAAATACGATGCAATTATTTTAGATGCCCGCGATGTGGAGTTTGCAAGGATCATCCTTAAAAAATTCAGAAGCCATTCTAATATTGAATTTTATTTAAAACCCATTTTTTTAATTAATACCAAAGCAAACGAAGACCCTTTCTTAAAAGAATTGGTAGATGGGATCATTATTTCTTTTGACCAGATCCCTGAAACCATTAACGATATTAACCAGATAAGTATTAAAACTGCGCAGCTGGAAAGCTCTAACTCCAACTCGTTTGAAGTACAATTATTTAAGAAGGTATTAAATTATATGTTTACTCGCGAAACAAATACATTTACGCCTTACCCCGATATTAATTCTTCTATTGGCTATTGTTATCCCACCGTTTCTGTAAATTTTGAAACCTTTGAAGAAGCTAAAGTATTAGAATTATTAGAATGGGCCGAAAAAGAAAACTTGATCTGGCCCGATTTTTTAGATCGCGTTTATTTATGCAGCAATTGTAAAAGCGGACATTTATCGTATCGCGAAATTTGTCCTAACTGCGATTCTGCTAACATGCGCTCTGAAGATCTTGTTCATCATTTTCCTTGCGGATACATTGGCGCTATTAGTGATTTTAAAAACAATGTAGATACCGTTTTAAATTGCCCGAAGTGCACAAAAAATTTAAGGCATATTGGTGTTGATTATGATAAGCCTTCTATTATTAACCATTGCCAAAATTGTAACGAGGTTTTCCAGGATTATTTGGTAAAAGCTAAATGCGCGCTTTGTAAAACAGATACTGACGTTCAGTTTTTAGTTTCAAAAAATATTAATGTTTTTAAATTGACTAAAAAAGGAAGAACTGCCGCGGTTGGTGGGATCTCTGCTGCTGATTTTGCATTAAGTGATGAAGTGTTTGGTACCGTTAATTTAAAAACCTTTGCTACCATGATGCATTATGAACAGGAACGTATAAAGAACAATCCTACTTTAAATGCTAACGTAGTAATTATTTATATCGAGAATATTTTTGATCTCTATCGTAAAATAGGAAAATCAAAAGAGCGTGAATTATTAGCTGAGTTCGTTAATATTGTCCGTGATAATATTACGCCGGCCGATTTTATTTGTATTAACAATCCTTCTGTGTTGAGCGTTTGCGTTAACGATGTGCCATTACAAAACGCCCAAATAATGGTAAACATTATTAGTACTAAGCTGGAAGAACTGGTATCTAATAATTTTGAGGGTTTTGCATTAAATGTATTAACAAACACAGTTGAATTAAGCAAAGAACAATCTTTCGATAAACAACTTCATATACTTATTAAAGAAATAGTTGAGCAAGGATGATAGGCGCCTTTGATGAGTTTATAAATTACATTACCACTGTTGGTCCGCTAAAATTATTGCGCATCTTTTGGTTCTTTGTTTTTTTTGAGTTTGCGCGTTTTTTTCTTTTCGAATTATTTGTTGTTATTGTTTGGAAAATAAGAGAGCCCGTTCGTAAAAAATTATATGCCAACGCCCGCCGGAGATTATTTATTGAAAGGCCTTTGGTATCGGTAATTGTTCCGGGGAAAAATGAAGGTTTACATATTTACAAACTTGCCAACTCACTAAAAGAGCAAACCTATAAAAACTTTGAATTTATTGTTATTGATGATGGCTCTGATGATGATACAGAACGTATTTGCAAGAGTCTTCAAAAAAATGGTTTTATCGATCTGTTCTTAAGAAACGAGGTTCGTGGAGGAAAAGCGTCGGCAGCAAATTTAGGATATCGTTTTTCTAAAGGTTCAATTATTGTGCATTTGGATGCTGATTGTTCTTATGATAGCGACGCGATTGAAAAAATCATTATCCCTTTTTATTTAGATGACAATGTTGGTTCGGTTGGTGGAAATATTTTAGTGCGTAATTACCGTGAAAATCTTTGCACTACTTTACAGGCAATTGAATATTCGGATACTATTTCTGTGGGACGTATCACATCAAGCGCATTAGGAATATACCGTGTTGTATCCGGTGCCTTCGGTGCGTTTAAACGCGAAGCGTTGGACCGTGTTGGTGGCTGGGATATTGGACCGGGCCTTGATGGAGATATAACTGTAAAATTAAGAAAGCTTGGTTATAGAATTGTTTTTGAACCCGAGGCAATTTGCCAGACAAGTGTACCAAATACATTTCAAAAATTAGTAAAGCAGCGTTTACGTTGGGATAAATCTATTATACGTTTCAGGGTAAGAAAACACCGTGATGTTTTTTATCCGAATGCAACTTTTAGTTTTTCTAACTTTGTTTCAAGTGCCGAGAATATTACTTACAATTTATTATTGAATATAAAATGGTGGTTGTATTTGATTGATATGATCCTTCATTATACATCCTTGTTATGGTTTATTTTTCCGTTCAACATTTTATTGTATACCGTAAATAATTTTTTAAAGTTCCTCATCTTTTCTTTGTTCCGTAATCGAAAAAATGCACCCGTTATTTATTTCATCCCTTATTTGCCCTTAATGGTTATTTATTTTGGGTATTACCTTCGTTTGGTGAGATCTGTGGCCTATATACAGGAATTCTTCTTTAAACGCTCTTATAAAGACTCCTGGAACCCACAAAAATCATCCAGCCACGCAAAAGAATTGGGTATTTAAGCTAAATTTAAAGTAAAATTAAATCTTATTCGTCTGCTATATTAATGCGGGACGATGTTGAGCTGGTAATGACCGAAAAAAAACAAAATATAATTCAGACTGTTGGCCTGTATGGTAAACAGCTATTGGGTTTTATTAGGGGCAAGGTACCAACAGATGAAGATGCTGAAGATATTTTACAGGATGTTTGGTATCAATACAGCAATTTAAATGAGGTAGAAGCTATTGACAGCGTAAGCGGTTGGTTATACCGTGTAGCTAAAAATAAGATCACCGACCGTTTCAGGAAAAAGAAAACAGAGCGTTTGGAAGATTATACTTTCGAGAATGAAAGCGGTGAAATTAATTTTAAAGAAATTCTTTTATCTGAAACACAAACACCCGAAGATGCTTTTTTTAAAAAATTATTTTGGGAAGAGTTAATGAATGCGTTGGAAGAGTTGCCTGAAAAACAACGCGATGTATTTATTCAAAATGAGCTCGAAGATAAAGGGCTACAGCAAATTGCAGATGAATCCGGCGAAAATATTAAAACAATAATTTCCCGCAAGGGTTACGCGGTAAAATTTTTAAGAGAACGATTGAACAATTTATATAAAGACTTTTTAAACTATTAATTTATATTATTATGAACTCATCATTTAAACACAAACGAAAATTTATTTTCTTTCCTCTTATTGCTTTGGCTTTTGTTTTAGGGGCCGGCTATATTGTAATGCTTTTATGGAATGCTATTTTGCCTGCAGTAATAACATCTGTTGGAACGCTAACTTACATACAAGCTGTTGGTTTATTAATTTTATGTCGCATTTTATTTGGTGGTTTTAAAGGCCGCGGCGGTTATGGTGGCTATGGCAATAAAGGTACCCCTCTATGGAAAGAAAAAATGATGAACATGAGTGAAGAAGACCGCGAAAAATTTAAAAATGAGTGGCGCGAGCGTTGCGGAAGGAAATAAAACTCAATTTTAGCGAACACATTTGTCCTCCTTTGGAGGAGGTGCCCGGAGGGCGGAGGAGGGTTTTGCACTTTAGCAAAATGAACATTCAGGGTCTCTCCCTCCCCCGGCTTTCAGCCACCCCCTCAAGAGGGGGACATTATAACGCCTAAGATCAGGGCTCCAAAAATATTTTCAAAAATTTTAAAGTAAAATCATTTCTTGTTCGTCTACTATATTAAACGGCCAATTAAAACGCGCGATTGAGCGGCTAAAATATAAACCTTAAAAAAACAAAAAAATGATAACACAAATTTTAAAAACTGTACTTGCCGGTATATTAGCCGGCGTAGTATTATTTATGATGCCTTTTATAATTTTAAAAGTGCTCATCTTTTTCTTATTGATCAAAGCTATATTCCGCTTAATGGGTGGAGGAAGAAGGCACCACTGGCGTTATGCTTATGCTCACAAGTACCAGAATATGAGTGAAGAAGAACGCAAAGCTTTTACACAAAAATATGGTAATCGTTGTGGTTGGAACTCTAAATGGGATTCACATAATTGTGATGCCGAAGATTGTGAGCCAAAAAAAGAAGATAAAACAACTGGTGTTTAATTAATTTAAAAAATTTAATATGAAATAGGCATGCCAAAAAATAAATTAAAACGCGCCGTATTCCATATGACAATTAAAAAACAATAAAAAATTATATATGAAAAGAGGAACAAAAATAACCGTATTTATTGCCAGCATGGCTTTAACCGTTGGAAGTTTAATTGCATTTGTTGGTCCGCGCCATTGTGGTCACCACGGTATGTATGGCCATTGCAATTCATGGCAAGGTCATAATTATGATAAAGGCAATTGCGCAAGTGGGAATGATCATTCAGGATCAGATTCCACTAAATTAAACTAGCTTTTTTTGCCACAGATTTCACTAATGCCACAGATATTAATTAAAAAATAATCTGTTCGCTCTGTGAAATCTGTGGCTTTATAGTTGAAGTGATAAGCGTTAAACGATCTCCGCTTTACTGGTTCCGTTATATTGTATCACCAAATTATGGCTCTCGGCTTTAATTTTATTTTCGCTTGAGAAAGTGGCGTAATTAAAATTCAAGGGTAAAATAACGTAACGATATTTGTGATGATTTAATTTACGTTGTTCTATTAATTTAAATTTTTCGGTGTGTGCAATTTCTTCTAAAAATAGTTCTTTTGGTTTTACTTTAAAATGTAAATAATAATCTACCGCAATTAATTGTTTAATTATAGGATCATTATTGTATTCTTTATCTACAAATTGTGTAATAATATCAAACACGTCTGTTAGCGAGTATTTATGGTAGTCGCGTTGCGTTCCAAAATGTATTCCAAGGCCTAATAAAAAATCAAATATGCTGTAATGTGTAGCCACGTATTTTAAAGTATTCACAGTTTTTTTTCCGTTCCAATAGATCTCTAAAGCGTGTTCTAACTTTACAATATCTGCTAATTGTTGTTTAGATAAATAATTACTTTCAATGATTTGATATGGCGGCATGGGATCAAATACAAAACCGTGTTCTTTATATTTATCTCTAACAGGTGTGCCTTTTAAGAACTTTAAAAAGCCAAGCTGCATTTCGGGGGCAAATAATTTAAATACCTCTTCTATACTGTATTTAATGTCGCTCCATTCATCTAAAGCCAAACCAACAATAAGATCTAAATGCATTTCGATCTTATAATCCAATTGCTGAATAATGCTTTTTGTTTTCTCAAAGCTTTGTTTGCGGCTAACCTGTAAATTTGCTTTTTGATTAACGGTTTGTATTCCGATCTCAAAACGAAATAATCCCTTCGGCACAAATTCATGAATAAACTTTATAATATCAGGATGTAAAATATCTGCGGTGATCTCGAACTGAAAAACATTTTGCGGGCGGTGATTTTCTAAAATAAATTTAAAAATATCAATAGTAAAATCGCGCTTAATATTAAAGGTGCGGTCTAAGAATTTTACAACTTTGCCGTGCTGCATCATAAACAACAATGTTGCTTTAATGCTTGCATTTGGTAAATAGCGCACTTTATTATCCAAGCTGGCTAAACAAAACTCACATTTATAAGGGCAACCGCGCGAGGTTTCTATATATAATACTTTATTGGCTAAAGACGCTATATCGTCAAACTGATAGGGCATGCTGTTCTCAAAATTCTTGAGATCATACATGGGCGCCTGTGGATTTACTTTTACTTCGCCCTGCGTTTTAAAAACAAGGTTGGGCACGTGTTCCACATTTGGAAAAGAGCTTATGAATTCTTTAAATGGGGCTTCCCCTTCTCCAACAACAATATAATCTACTTCATTCAGCGCAATTACATCATTGTATTCATAACTTACTTCAGGGCCGCCTAATAAAATTTTTGTGTTTGGGTTTAATGCTTTTATTTTTTTTACTACTTCAAGCGTTTGTGTAATGTTCCATATATAACAACTAAACGCTACAACATCAAACTCGGCACATTCTTTTGCTATTTCATCTTTTGGTTCTTTAATAGTAAACTCTTTCCACTCAAGACCTTTATGATCATGATTTAATTCATACAATAAGCGAATTGCGAGATTGGTGTGAATGTATTTGGCGTTAAGCGTGGCTAGTAGTATGCGCATACCCCGTAAAGATACGATTTTATACAGAAACTAAATGATTTGGACGGCAACAGGGGCACAAAACATTTTTATCTCCTACAAATTATTTAAAAATCTTACATGTGTAGTTTTGGTTTTGTATCAGGGTTTTAATTCCTTTGTGTTCGTCCTAATTTTACATTCATAAAGTACTAACAAAATTAAACTCAATTTATGAAAACAAATATTACTCTACTAAGCTTACTTCTTATACCAGCATTTAACTTTGCGCAGTTTGCTTCTAATAAAGAAATAGGCTTTTATTCTGAATATAGCCCACTAGCTGAAATCGCAGAAAAAGTGTCAAGTACTGTATTTACAGTGATTGATGAAAACGCGGGAGCAGATAATAAAAGTGTGGTTGAATCTATTTTAAATTCTGAAATGTCTTCAAGCGTTGTGTTTTTTGATTTTAACAAAATTGATCTTACAAAATCTACTCTTTACGAGTTAAACCGCATTAGCAAGTTGTTAACTGAACACCCCGCTATGGTAATAGAAGTTACAGGCTATACCGATAATATTGGTTCGGACATGTATAATGATTCTTTATCTCATAAAAGAACGGGCGCTATTGTTTATTATCTGATCAATCAGTCGGATATTGATGCAAAACGCATCTCTGTGAAAGATCTTGGTGAAAGCGAGCCAATAGCCGATAATAAAACCGAAGAGGGGCGTGGTTTAAACCGTAGGGTTGAAATGAAATTAAAAGCAAATCCTTCAACCGATTAATTAATTTAAAACTCAAGCTCATGTCAAAAACAACTATCCAAAATTACAAGAGTTTATCTAAAATTATTATTTACAATAATAATAAGTTAGAGATCGCATCGAAAACATTCTTTGGGCAAGGATCTGTTTTTTACAACAATATCCCCATTTCTACAAAGCGCTTTTTTGGCGGATTAACAAGTGCGTTTATAGCTATTGAGAATAACAAGCATATACAATATAATATTACAATTGGCTTACGCTGGCTTCGTTTAAGGTTTTATACAATAGTAAAAAGACAAGGACGGGTGATTTATTCTGATAAATAAAATTTGTGTATAAGGTAAAAAGCCGGTCTGTTTTTATAACAGCCGGCTTTTGTTTTTTTTAGATTCTTACTCCAATGATACAAACATCGTCCACCTGCTCTAATTGTCCTCTCCAGTTCTCAAAAGCATCATGTAATTTTTGTTTTTGTTTTTCCATCGGTTCATCAACGTTCGCCAACAAAAACTCACCTAATTGTTTGTATTTGAATTTTTTTCCTTTTGCTCCACCAAACTGATCAGCAAAACCATCGGTAAATGTATAAACAACATCGCCTTTTTTTAGATCTATTTTTTGAAGTGTAAATGGTTTTGTTTCGTCATGGTATTTCCCAACAGGCATTTTATCCGGTTTGTATTCGATAATAGCTTTATCGCGCACCAACCATAATGGGTTATTTGCTGCTGCAAATTCCATGGTCATGCTTTTGAAATCGTAGGCGCATAATACGCAATCCATACCATCTTTACTTTCTTCTTCACTTCCTTCAGGGTTTAGCGAAGCAATAATGCCTTTACGCATATTGTCAAGAATTTCGTTTGGATGAATAAGATTTTTTTCGATAATGGATTCGTTTAAGCGGGAAATTCCCACCATACTCATCAATGCTCCGGGAACGCCATGCCCGGTACAATCTGCGGTGCATAAATAAAAAATTTCGTTTTGGCTGCCGGCTGGTTTATGCGATTGCGCATAATAAAAATCTCCACTAACAATATCCTTTGGTTTGTAAAGAATAAAAAAGTTTTTTGTTTCAGATGCTCTTGCTGTTTCCATGATGACTAATTTAAGATTTTTTTTATTAACTGGTTAATTTTCTTCAATATATTTTTCAGTACACAAAAAACACTGCCAGATTGCCTTTTTATTGTTTTAGGCTCTCAAAACAAATAACTGTTCCTTTACAATTTCTTATCCTGTCAGCTTGCTATTTATTTTTTGTCAGGTGACCCTAAGATCCTGTTTATATATTTTTCGGTTGGTAATAATGATCGTTGAATGCGTTTTGCATAATGAATGCTATCCATTACTTCTCTCTGTTTTTCCTCCACAAGCAGTTTTTGTTCTTCAACTTCCTGCTTTTGTATCTCAATAATAGTTTTTTGCTTTCGTGTAATTTGCAGTCGGTTAAAAACAAATATTAAAAAACTTATAACTAAAATCAGGCCGCACACAACAGACCAGATAATTATTTTTTGTTTTTGATCTCTTTCTTCTGCAATAGCTCTTTCTTTTTCCTGCTGCTCTTTTAGCACCGCCTCTTTTTTATCATACTCATATTGTACCTGGCCCATAATACTTGCCTTGCGCGTTTGTTCATTATTAAGGCTGTCGCGCATTTGTATATACAATTCATACATTTGCATGGCGGCGGCCGGATTATTTTGTTTTTGGTAAATTGTTTTTAATGCTCCCGCGGCGTTTTTTATGTTCTCAGGAAAACCAAGTTCTTTAGCGGCCTCAAGCGATCTTTTAGCATAAGCAAGCGCTTTTGGCAGCTCATTCTTAACTAAATAAAGTTGTGCCATGGCTGTTAAAGAAAAAGCTATTCCTTGTTTATCGTTTGTTTCTTCTCTTAGCTTTAAGGCCTCTTGTGTTATTTCAATAGCTTTATCTATTTGTCCGCTTTGCTTATAGGCTGCAGAAATGTTATTTAAAGATTGCGAAATGCCCCAAACATCGTTTATTTCTCTCCTGATCTTTAATGCGTTTGTAAAATAAAAAAGGGCGCTATCTGCGTTTTTAGTTTGATGAAAAATAATGCCAATATTATTCATGGTTAGTGCAACACCTTTTTTATTTTTCAGTTTTGTTTTTATTTTAATGCTTTCCCTGTATAGCTCTAATGCTTTTGGAATCTCGCCTTGTTGTGCTTTCATATAACCAATGTTTTGAAGTGCTTCAGCCACATTTGCTTCGTCTTTTACATCTTCAAAAGCCGCCAGGGCTTTATACATATATTTCGTTGACGTAGAGATGTCTCCTTTTTCATTTAAAATATAGCCTTTGTTGCCATAAGCTTCGGCCGATAATTTTTTTATCGCTTTTTCTTCCTGTAAAGATGGATTGTTTTTTAGTTTGTTTTCTATTACTGCAATTGCTTTATCTATTAATTCAATTGTTTTATTTGGGTCTTGTAAGTAGATAATATTTGCCCAATTTAAATAAGAAGTAATTATAACCGTATCTTGTTTACTTGTGTTTATTATTCTTTGAATAGAGTCTGTTTGCTTTGTTTGCCCGGTTAGGAAGCCAGACAAAAACAACATGAAAAGTATATTTAAGAACCGTTTTGTGTGTTGCATATAGTATTTAATCTTTTTGTTTCAGGTTTCTTGCAATATATTTTTCAGTAGGTAATAACGATTGCTGAATACGTTTTGCATAACGAATACTGTCCATCACCTCTTTTTGTTTTTCTTCGATAATTTCTTTTTGTAAATGGATTTCGGCATTCTTTTCTGCTAAAGCCTTATTTGCTTTTTGTTTATTACGCCAGCTAAAAATAACAATTATCAGCAAAATAAAAACCAAACTTGCGCCAGCAATAGCAAACTTTATTTCGTTTTGTTTCCTTTTTAGCTCTTCCTGTTGCAGTTGCTGACTTTTTGTAAGTAGTTGTATCT
>JBDSFC010000381.1:0-2665 GCA_039919745.1 Bacteroidia bacterium
GCCTCTGCGTCCATCCCAATTATATTCGTTCCCGTTACCATAAACGGAAAGCATTATGCGGATGGTGGATTAAGTGGAAATTTACCCACAGAACCTTTTAAAAATTCACCGCTCAAAACAATAGGGGTACACGTAAATCCGCTAGATCATTTTAATCCAGATGATAGTCTTCTTAAACAATTTGAGCGCGCCTTACATTTAACCATAAAAGGAAATGTTATTAGAGAAATGCAGGACACAAACTTGCTTATTGAACCAGGGGATTTGAAGAATTATGGGTTATTTGATACAAAGAAGATTGATGAAATAATTGAAATTGGATACAACTATGTAAAAGAAAAAGTTGATCTGAATGCATTAAATATTGAATGATTTTTTATGATCAAGGACCTGAAAATAACTACCTGTTACCATTGTGGTGAAACATGCGATACCAAAGATATACTTATCGATGAAAAGATGTTTTGCTGCCAGGGATGTAAAACTGTTTATGAGATAATAAATAAAGTGGAGTTGTGCGATTATTATACGATTAATACTAACCCCGGAATAAATCAAAAATCAAAAAACCGACCAGAAAAATTTGCCTTTCTAGATGACGAAAAAGTACAAGAAAAACTAATTCATTTTAAGGATGAAAATCAAAATCATGTAACGTTTTATTTACCACAAATTCATTGTAGTTCCTGCATTTGGTTACTTGAAAATTTAGGCAAATTAGATAATAAAATAATAAGATCGCAGGTAAATTTTTTAAAGAAAGAAGTTAATATTGTATACGAACATAAAAACATTACATTAAGAAAAGTAACGGAGCTGCTCACCGATATTGGTTACGAACCTCATTTTAGTTTAAATTCAATTTCAGAAAAAAAAATAAACACATACGATAAAAGCAGGATTTATAAGATTGGTATTACAGGATTTTGTTTTGCAAATATTATGATGTTAAGCTTTCCTGATTATTTTTCCTTAGGAAATATTGAGGAAAAGGGATTAAAACAATTGTTTTCTTATTTGTGCTTAGCTCTATCATTACCGGTTTTCTTTTATGGCGCTTCTGAATTTTTTATTTCTGCATGGAAAAGTGTAAAACAACGTTTCTTAAATATCGACGCGCCAATTGCAATTGCTATACTTATAACCTTTGTGCGAAGTATATATGAGATCTTGTCCGGGACAGACGCAGGATATCTTGATTCTATGTCAGGTATTGTTTTTTTCATGCTGATTGGTCGCTTCTTTCAAAATAAAACATATAATACATTAACCTTTAACAGAGATTATACTTCCTATTTTCCTTTAGGAGTAACTATTATTAATGAAAATAGAACTGAGAGACAAATGCCTATTTCTGATCTAAAAACCGGCGATCGTATTAAAGTTTATAACGAAGAAATTATTCCTGCAGATTGTATATTGTTTTTAGGTAAAGCAAAAATCGATTATAGTTTTGTTTCCGGAGAAGCTTTACCAGTTGAAAAGGGAATTGGTGAGATCATCTACGCCGGCGGTAAACAAATGGGAGGAGCTCTTGAGCTTGAAGTAATTAAAGAAGTATCGCAAAGTTATTTAACACAATTATGGAACAATGATGCATTTACTAAGGATGAAGAAAAAAATACTTCTTATATACATAAGTTAAGTAAATATTTTACAGTCATACTTTTCACTATTGCTGCAATTACAGCAATGTATTGGTATTTTAATAACAGCAAGCATTTGTGGAATGCCGTAACATCTATTTTAATAGTTGCTTGTCCTTGTGCGCTTCTGCTTTCTGCAACTTTTACAAATGGAAATATGCTAAGGATATTGCAAAAATTTGGATTTTATGCCCGAAATGCAGACGTCATAGAAAAGCTGTCAAATGTCAACGAGATAGTCTTTGATAAAACAGGGACGATTACGCAACAGAATGAAGCCTTTATTGTTTATGAAGGAAAATCGTTGGATCCGGTAACAGAACAATACATAAGATCAATAGCAAGTCAATCCAGTCATCCTTTAAGCAAAACGATAATAAAATACCTGCCCGAGCGAAGAGTGTTAAACGTTAAAGATTTTTATGAAGTTAAAGGATTTGGTGTCAAAGGTATTATAGATAATAAAAAAATAAGTCTTGGATCAAATGCCTTTGTAAATCATTTATGGAATGATACTGGGAATGGTAGCAGGGTGTATGTAAAAATAAATAACGCAATAATTGGTTGTTTTAAAATTCAAAGTCAATACCGACCTGGATTAAAAGCAGTATCTGAAGAATTGCAAAAAAAATACAGGCTTTCGTTACTTTCAGGTGATAATGATTCGGAACGAAATAACCTCGTTGTGTTATTTAATGGGGATCTTTTATTTAATCAAACACCGCAAAACAAATTAAATTATATAAAATTGCAGCAACCCGGCAAAAAAATAGCTATGGTTGGTGATGGTTTAAATGACGCAGGTGCATTAAAACAAAGCGATGTTGGAATAGTAATAACCGATAATGTGAATAATTTTTCTCCGGCCTGTGATATTATAATGGAAGGAAAAAGTTTTAAATATTTTGATCTTTTTTTGGACTATGGCAAAAAAGGGAAATGGATCATTAATGCAAGTTTTGTAATTTCTATTCTGTATAATATTGTTGGATTGTCTTATGCCATACAGGGCCAGCTAA
>JBDSFC010000389.1:0-3749 GCA_039919745.1 Bacteroidia bacterium
CATATTCCAAAAAGATGTAATTACTTTAAATATGGAAAAAATAATTACTGTACAAGGAATGTACTTGACCGATCTTATAGCTGAAATTGATAAAATCGTTAAGATACGCTTGGATGAGAAGATTGTAGATTTTAAATACGAAGACAAACTATTAAGTAGAAAAGAAATTGCCAAGTATCTTAAAATTAGTTTACCCACACTTAATGATTGGACAAAAAAAGGCCTAGTCTCATCATATAGGATCGGATCAAGGATTTTGTACAAAAAGTCTGAAGTTGATTTAAAAATCAATCATAGAAAATTTGTACACTAAGGAAGTAAATCCTTTAAATCAATTTTCAGAGCAACGCTTAAACTGTTTAATGTTAGAATTGAAGGATTAAGAGTTCCTTTTTCAATTCGTTGTATTGTACTTTTTGCAATATCAGCATTATCTGCCAATTCTTGTTGGCTAATTCCCTTGTTGTCCCTTGCTTTTCTAATTTTACTTCCAATTCCTTGTAAGTACTTTTTAGCTTGCTGCTGCATGCTACAAAGCAAAAGATTCAGGTTTATTTACTTGGCAGCATATATGCTGCCAATTTTGTATATTTACAGTTCATCAATTTTTAAACGAATGAAGAGTTTATTTTGGATAAATAGTGATATTCATAATGAAACATTGATAAAGTTAAATGTTGCTGAGGAAAATATTTTTAAAAGAAAAAACGAATATATTGAACTACAATCGCAATATGATACTGCTAAATTTCAACAAGAACAATCAACTAGCTTATTAACTAAGGAATCAGATTTATTGAAAAGCGAAAGGGCTGAATCATTAGAGAAGAAAGTACTTTTAGATTCAAAAAATGCAGAAATAGAAAAAGTAAATAAAGAGAATATAACATTGAATGACTTATTACAACGCTCTAATCTATTAAGAATTCTACAAGCAAGATACGGAATAGATCAAAATTACATCGATGTTACTGGAGAAATAAAGGCCTTAATTAAGAATGGATCGAATATCTTAGTATCAAACGAAACACTTGGTGGTAAAGATCCAGTGCATGGGAAAGTAAAACAATTATTTGTTGTTTACGAAAGTGATGGAGAAGTAAAAACCATTGAAGCAAGTGAAGGAACTTTAATTCATTTTTTTAGAAACAATTTATTTGAAGTTGGCCTGAATAAAATAGCCGATGAAAATGCCCATATTCAAAATGCGATTAAACTTTCAAAGATATTCCCAGGCGAATGGGAATTACATTATGTGAATGCGGCAAAAGATTCTATCGTTTCAAGTGAAAAAGCAATCATTGATGAAACTGGCAGATATTTTAAAGACGGTCATCATTTGTTTAATTTAGTTGCTATCATTATTAATAGTGATCAGATTCATTTCACAAAAATGACATTATCGAACAATGTGCACTCAAAGGAACATTTAAGAATTCTGTCAAATCGTTTTATCGTAGGCGTTGATTCTTTGAATTTTAGATTAGAATATGATAAAATTTAACGACCTATAATTTTTTTTGAAATTAAATTTTTATCTTGAATTAATAGCAAAAAGTTCTTAAAAACTTAAAAGCCTAGTTACTCCATTAAAATCATCCGAGTATTTCAACATATTTACGTTAAATCACGTTTTATAAAATTATTAAAAACCTCAGCTAAAAGATTTAAGCTCTTTTAAATCCGAATTTTCCCTATTGTAGATACATGTGAGGTTTGGCTATCAGTTATTTGACTCACTTCATTAATTCATATACCGTCTCCGAAAACTCAAATTTATGATTCTAAAGTGTTAAAAATATAAATTACATGGCTAAGTCGGAAAATTCTTACAATACCTTTAATGACTGACTTAAGAAATTTATACTGCGTCGGAATATTCAAATCTCGAATGACTGACTGTAAAAACTATTGGTGACTGACTCCGGAAAGCGAAGACTAATTCAACTCTTTACTAATTCCAACAATTAGAGTTTGTTGAGACTGAGCTTTTATTGAAAATCAATCGTTTAGGCCAGTTTTAACATAAAAAAATAGGTAATATTACCTATTGACTAGACTAGTTATATTCGCTAGAATTAAAGATCCTTACCACTACTTTTTTGATTCAAAAAATAATTTTTTTTGAGTTGAGATCGTATTGCTATTGTTTCAAACAAATTTATTTAAATTTAATTTACTGATAGTGATTTTTTAATAACGAATAACTTGCTCGTTCAAATTTCTTTTCTACTTTCGCTAAGCCTCTCCTTATTTAATTTAAAATTACTTTATGAAAAAACTTTTTTTTGCTTTAGCAGTATTGCTTGCTTTTAATTACACAAATGCCCAAACATGTTCAAGTCCAATTTTATTAGATGGTTTTGGGGGCAGCTTCACTCCTGTTGACTCTTTTAATGTACAAGACCGTTTTTTTAAATTTACTGCAACAAATCCTCATCATAAGGTAAAAGCATATATAAAAAGGCTTTCTACTTTGGGAGGAAATATTTATGTAAATATGTATACAAATAACTGTGGAAGTTTGCCTTCAAGTTCTCTTACTCTAAGTCCAACAACTTCAGGAGATACAATAATTGTAGATTATTCAAATTTTGTAGAAGGAACGGAGTATCTAGTTGAAATTGGTAAAGTGGTTAATAATTCAAGCTATGTTGTATATTCTCTATCAGCAAGTAGCAGTATTGCTAGCTTCACTTGGTCTTGCGGATCCTGCCCATCAACAAACACCGTTTGCGACCTGGTATGTAACGGTAGTTTCGAATGCCTTTCGTCTCCCGTTAACAATTGGAGCGGAGCGACAAATAATACATATGCTAATAACTGGGTCTCAGCAACTTTATCTTCACCTGACATATTCACGAGCACAACCTTTACACCATATAATGTTCCTTGTAATGCATATGGTTCCGAAACTGGTAAAACTGGATCAAATTATGCTGGCATCAATATGGGTAATGGTGGATATAGTGAATATTTGGAAACACAATTAGTAAGTCCGATGCAAGGAAGTAAAAAATATATTATATCTTTTTGGGTAAGTAAAGCGGAGATTCCAACCGCACTTACTAAAGCAATTGGTATATATTTAACGAATACACCTATATCTTTATTAACCACTACCGACATTCTAAACAGTTCGTATACACCCAATGCAATATTAACTTATACTTCGATGCTTAATACGACAAGTGGGTGGACAAAAATATCATTTTGTTACAATGCAACTGGTAATGAACAGTATCTGACAATTGGAAGACCACAAGGTTATACAAGTGCAACAGGGCCCACACCAGTTGCTGGTTGTTCTCCAATAAATAATACACTCGCAGGTTCAATGGATACTTATAGTTATATGTATATTGATGATGTTAGCGTAACGTTATTCGAAGTTACTGCCGGAGCAACGCAAACAGTAAATGTTTGTGGTACAGCAACATTAAATTCTAATTTCACTTGTGGCAGCCCAACAGTTGGATTAACATCGATTAATTATTCTTGGGGTGGCACGAATGGTTTTTCATCGGCATCAACAAACACAACATCTAATGTTATTACTACTACAAATTTTAATATCACCGTTACTGGTTATGATTCAAATAATGCCTCTTGTGCTGCAACGGGCACACTTGCTGTGATTTCAAATACGCCTAATCCGATAACTTTAACTCCAAGCGCTAACACCGTTTGTCCAGGAGCAGCAGTTACAATAACTGCGACTGGATCGTCAGCAACATGCACATTTAACC
>JBDSFC010000391.1:0-3816 GCA_039919745.1 Bacteroidia bacterium
AGCGCCATGCTATTATAGGTTGATCCCATTCCCGCTTTATCCGCAGTTCTTTTTTCAAGCTCAAGAGATCTGGTAAAATATTCCATCGCTTTTTCATCATCCCCTTCAGCTCCCAATAACTCACCCATATTATTATACGCAGAGGCTAAGCCTTTAATATAATTTAGTTTTTCTAATAATTGTAACGAGTTTGTTATTTGTTTTCTTGCCGTTTCATTATCATTTTTATCAAGACTAATTGAACCGCAATTATTTAGAAAAAGTGCGTAGTGTCGTTGTGCACAATCTTTAATTTTGGCGTTTGGTGAATTTAAAAGCTTTTGCGATAAATTACCATATGTAATGTTATAGGATTTCCAATCCTCAATAATTTCCAGCTGATCAATAATATTATCAAGAATGTTTAGTTTATTGGTGTCTTCTCCGGCAGTTTTAAGCTGATCAATAAATTTTACCGCCTTATTATTTTGAGAGATAAAAAACGATGGCAAAAAAAATAAAAGAAAAAGAAGATATTTTTGTTTCACGAACTAAAAATATCAATAATTCTCAAAATTTAAAATTATTATTACAAGACAATAATATACCTACTCCTCCGGCCCAACAATTTCCATCCAATAAATTGTTTTTGTTTTTGTTGAAAATGATGCACCCGGGTTATTAGTTAATTTAAATACATGATCTAATGCATCATAAGTTGCCAGGTAATTTATCCCGTCAACAGTTATTAAAACTTCCTGTTTGTTTAAAGGCAGATCGTCGCGGTTGGCATTTTTCCATTTCATTCTATAAAAATACTAAAGCCTGCAATTGCCGTAAATACCCGCCTTTGGGTATTAACAAAATGGCGGGTTTAATTGTTAACTTTATACTGTAATATGAAACTAAAAGATATAATTGACGAAATAACAGCTCTCCGAAACGAGCGCAGTTACCGCGCTGCCCTGCAGATCTCAAAATTATTAGATAATAACCGCCGTTTATTTGCCGGTAAAATAAATGATCTTGACCTTGATTTTATGATGAAAAATTTTGAAGAGCTTTCGTATAGTCATCCTAAAGACCATAATACGCCCGGCTTTATTCGGGATTATGATAAGTATTTTGAATCACTTTTATTTCACCTCAATAAAATTGTTTAAGAAACTGGAGAATATTTTCCACTATTTATCTACAAAAGCCTTTATTTAAACGTATTTCCACAGTTTCAGCAAACGGTTCCCCAATTTTTTATTTATTGTGTTTTATATTTGTATATAAACACCCTTAAATATGAAAAAATTTATTTTGGCCGGGGCCCTGATTTTCCCATTAGTAGCAGCAATTGCTTGTAAGAAAAAAACAACACATCCAACAAAACCGCATACAAATAACGCACGTTGTGGTACAAAAGATGGTAATACACTTTATAAAGATGACCAGCGAAATTGTTATTACTTAAACGAAAGCGGCCTTAAAGAGTATGTTGAGAACAGCGCCTGTAGCTGTATGTATTAGATCGCCCCTCCCTCTTTCTCGAATAAAATTAAAGAAGGCTTAACAAACTTGTAACGCTGACTTTTTATTGTGTTTTTACCTTTGACCAGGGTAATGTTTTTGAGATGTATTCATTACTGCTATAGTTTATAAAAAACCGCTTTCAGCAAAAAGGAAAGCGGTTTTTAAGCATATAAATAATGAAAAAGAAAACCGAAGATCTGCTCTTAAAAGAACTGGATGAGATTGAAACTTTTGACTTTGTTACCTCATTTCCACATTTATTGGATAAAACCAGCTTTATTGCACATGACATCCGCAAAGATTTTCCGGAAGAATCGCTACAATTGCTGGAAATAACAAAAGCTATTGAAGATCTTTTAAACAGCCGTCCGCAAACGAATTTGAAAATAGTTTTTTGAAAATAAAAAGCGAAGTATCGCTTATTTTAAAGCAGCTACTTGAACTGGATGATTAATAATTCTAAACTTAATTGCTTTTAAGCTGTTGTTTTATTGTTATCTTTAATATAAAATTAAGAGTTATGAGCAAAGGAACAAAAGACATGCTTAAGAAAATAATTTCTTCACAGGAATTGATCATGAAGCATTTAAAGATCAGCAGTCCAACTGTTGAAAATAAAGCGCCAAAAAAAACCGTTCGTAAAAAAGCTACAAAACGTTTGGCCGAAAAAAAAGCCCCCGGTAAAAAACGCTAAACATCAATTACGCAGCCATCTCTTATAACATCGTTTAAAGATCGGTGTTCAAAGATCCCGTTTTCAAAATTTGCATCTTCTTCATACGCCTTTTCGGTGTAACAAGTGGCGTCATATTCACCGGTTTCTTTTTTAGTTACATCTATTGCCTTAATTACCAATACATCGCCCGTTGATGCGAAGTATACTTTTTTATTAAAATACCTATCATAGTTTTTAATAATAAGGTCTTTGGCTTCTTCTATGGTCATATTCTTTTTGTTGATTTTGTTTTTTATAAAATGTAAAATTTCCATACCTGAAAAATTTAAAAATTATTATTTACCTCCATTTGCTTTTAGATCGTTTATGCAATTATTATCCAACGATGGAATGTTGCTGCCAATTAAATTGCTTATAAAATCGCTGGTTTCTGTTGCATAATACATTAAACAATTATTATTGTTACAATGTTTAGTATGATCTCCATCTTCGTGCGAAGTGGTTGCCGGCGTACCGTAATTTACCAGGCCTAACAAATGACCAAACTCATGTTCGCTCACAGTTGTTTCAACAGAGCTTACAGATGGCTGGCCAAGTCCGCCGCTTAGATCGCGAATAGTTTTCTCAAAAATAACCATAGAGGATGTGCCATAAGCAATACCAAGGGTTTTGAGGTTGCCATTATTTTGCGAATAATCGCCGTCAATAAAAAGAAAATAAGCTGTAATGGTTTTTCCATCGTGTTTTACTGTACGGTTAGTACTTTCAATGGCGCGGATATCATCAATGGTATAAATAGTTTTGCCCGGAGAACTAATATTACTGTAAGTCACCTCTACCCCATCCGGTTTATTTAAACGTTGTTGTAAAAATGTTTTTAAATGATCTACAGCGGTTTGCGTTGGCTGAAAGCCATTTACACATTGTATCTGAATAACAAGTTTATCAAAGTTAGTTGAACTTAAATATTCTTTAGGACTTATAGCAATTGGGCCACCACCTGAGGCAGGAATAGTAGTGTTCTCTTTCTTACATCCAATAAACAAGGCCAAAAAAAGGATAACGTAAAGTGAGTTTCTCATAAAAGTACTTTTAATGTTATTAAATTACTTTCAAGAATCAGACCAGTGGTAAAAGCCTTAATTTGATGTTTACCAATAAATAAATTGTAGAGATAATTCCCTGTTTTGAAGAAAGGAGAAGTTTATGCCTTTTCTGTTTTATAGGTTGTATTTGCTTGCGGAAGTTCAGCAACTTCAAACCAATACTGAATAAAAGAACGAATGCTGATATCGGTTAACTGGCTGGTAAATGGTTTATTTACAAAAGTGCTGGCACCAGCGCCATAACAGGCTTTAACCAGTTCGGGTTGTGTGTTTTCGCCTAAAACAATAACAGGAATATGCTTAAACTGCTCAATAGCTTTAATGTTATTTAAAACGGTAAGTCCAATCTCCGGCAATGAGTTCATGCTTAATAAGATCAGTGCAGGTAAAGAATTGCTTTTTTCTTTATCATTTAAAAAAGGGATCACCTCATTGCTAAATTGTAAAAATTCAACACGGATCTGATTTGGATCAAAATAATTACTGCTTGTTTCCCTGTCGTGCTGGTCGTTCTCAAGCATTAGTATATACCCT
>JBDSFC010000409.1:0-5938 GCA_039919745.1 Bacteroidia bacterium
ACGGAACAATTAGTCCAAATAGGATTTGAAAGCGGCCGAATGAAAACCGGTACTCCTCCACGTATTGATGGAAGATCGCTGGATTACTCAAAAATGGAAGTTCAGGATGGCGATGAAGTAGCAGATAAGTTTTCTTATTTGGATAATACTTCCCCGTTTATTGGACCGAATAAAATTAAACAGATTCCTTGTCACGTTACTTATACAAATCAAGACGTTCACGATATTTTAAAAACAGGCTTCGAAAAATCGCCAATGTTCCAGGGAAGAATTCAAGGACTTGGCCCACGATATTGCCCAAGCATTGAAGATAAGATCACAAGATTTAGCGAAAGAGAAAGACATCAGCTTTTTGTGGAACCTGAAGGTTGGAATACAGTTGAGATCTATGTAAATGGATTTTCTACTTCTTTACCAATAGATGTTCAGCAAAAGGCTTTAATGCTAATTCCCGGTTTTGAAAAAGCCAGGATGTTCCGACCGGGTTATGCAATTGAATACGATTACTTTCCACCAACACAATTAAAGCTAACGCTTGAAACCAAGTTGATAGATCATTTATATTTTGCCGGCCAGATAAACGGAACTAGCGGGTATGAAGAAGCAGCTTGCCAGGGTATGATGGCAGGCATTAATGCTCATTTAAAAATAAACGAAAAGAATCCTTTGATCCTGAACCGTTACGAGGCTTATATAGGCGTTTTAATTGATGATCTTGTTACAAAGGGGACTGATGAACCATACCGTATGTTTACTTCCCGTGCGGAGTATCGTTTATTACTTCGCCAGGATAATGCCGATATCAGGCTTACACCACTATCTAACGCTTTAGGACTTGCCGTAGGCGAGCGTATGGAGCGCGTTGCGGCTAAGATGGAAGGATATAATAAGATAATTGACCATTTTAAGAATACAAGTGCAGAGCCCAATACTATTAATGGATTCCTTGAATCTGTGAGCTCTGCCCCACTCTCTCAAAAAACCCGGTATTTTAATGTTTTGTCAAGACCTAATGTTTCTATAATAGATCTCGCCAAGCATGACCAGGTTCTTTTTAATGCTATGGTTCAATTTGATGCTGAAACAGTGGAACAAGCCGAGATCTTAATGAAGTATGAAGGATATATAGAGCGTGAAAAAGAAAATGCTGATAAACAAAAACGTTTAGAGGATTATGTGATCAACCCTTCATTTAATTACGATTCAATTAAAAGTCTGGGCGCAGAAGCAATAGAAAAGTTTAAGAAATTTAAGCCGCATACTATTGGCCAGGCAAGTCGTATTTCAGGAATTAACCCTGCAGATATTTCAGTTCTCTTAGTTCATTTAGGAAGATAAAATGTTCCACATGGAACTTTATTAATATATGATCACATTAACTAATTGTCCGGTTTGTAACTCCACCAATTTTAAGAAGAGTTTAGTTTGTAAAGATTACACAGTAAGTAAAGAAGACTTTACTGTTGTTACTTGCGATAGTTGCAGTTTTAAATTTACAAACCCCCGCCCCTCCAACGAGGTTTTAGGAAACTATTATAAGTCGGAAGATTATATCTCTCATTCTAATACTAAAAAAGGTATAATATCTCAGCTTTATCATACAGTTAGGAATTATACTTTAAAGAAGAAGATCCAGTTACTTTCTAAACATGTTTCACGTGGAACAATATTAGATTATGGCTGTGGTACTGGTATGTTTTTAAAAGTATGTCAGGACGCTGGATGGAAATCTTTTGGTATGGAACCTGATGAAGGCGCTGCTAAAATTGCTACTCAAATAGGTGTAACCGTTTTCTCTGATAAGATAAAAGTAAACGAGTACACCAACAGCCAAAAATTTGATGCTATTACATTGTGGCATGTTTTAGAACATGTAACAGATCTGGAAGATACCTTAAACTTCTTTAAAGTTAAACTGAGCCCTAAGGGTGTTTTAATTATTGCTGTACCAAATCATACTAGTTTTGATGCACAACATTATAAAGCGTTTTGGGCAGCTTATGATGTGCCTCGTCACCTTTATCATTTCCACCAGGAAACTATTGAGAAACTATTGAGCCCTTACGACTTTAAATTAGTTGAAACAAAACCAATGAAATTTGATAGTTTTTATGTAAGTATGCTAAGCGAGAAATATAAGACGGGTTCTATTAAATATCTTAATGCTTTTATTACGGGGTTAAGATCTAATCTTAAAGCAAGATCTGCTGCCAACTATTCAAGCGTTATTTATGTTTTCAAAAAGATGTAATTGTTTCACGTGGAACAAAATTAAAGCGGCCCATAAGGCCGCTTTTTTGTTTTACATATGGAGGCCGGGTTTTAACCGAACATTGAGCTTGTCGAAATGTCTTTCAGGGCTCGCCGAAACGTTTTGTATGTCATTCGCTTTGACAAGCTCAGCCACCTGGCAAATGTTTCACGTGGAATATTCAGGGCGTTGAGTTTATCGAAATGTCTTTCGGTCGGATGCTTCGACAAGCTCAGTGACCACGCAAATGTTTCACGTGGAACATTAAAGATCATATTCTGTTTTGTAAGGACCCAGAAGCGCTTTGTTTGGAGAGCGGGATAATAGTTCAGGAGCTTCATCTTGGTTCATGATCTTAACCTTAGCCATTTGTTCAACCTGTAACATGGGGAAACCAAACTCTTCTGTTATCTTTCCTTTAATTAAATAGACCCCTATTCCTTCGAAACGGTATTGGGAATATACAGCAGGGAAGTGTACTGTATCAAAAAAGTCTCCAACAGCATCTATAAAAGTCCCAAAGGCCATTCGATCTCCATGCTTTGTATAAACCACTCTCTCGTTTACAAAATTGCCCATTAGGCGAACTGTTTTATCTACGTTGTCAATTAGATCTTTTGTAAGTATATCTCCCCTGAAAGGAGTTTTAATTAAACTATAGAAGTCTTTACTTATTGGGAAACCAAATAAAGCCAGTTCATCATAGAGATCTTCTATAAACGAAGAGGGCAATTTAGGGAGGAAAAAGCTTGAAGCCGGTTCGCGGAACAAACTTAAACTAACTTCAGGCTTCTTGGTTTCTTTACCCAAAATGAAGTATGCTTTCCAATATAAATTCTTCTTACTGTTATCAAAAATACGGCATGCACCAGATTTAATTAAAAGCAATAATTGCTCTAAACGTATCTTTGTTCTTTCAATAAGATCTTCCAAACTCAAGTACGGCCCCTCCAAATTCCTTTCTAAAACAACCTCGTCCATACAGTTCTTCTCTAGGCTTTTTACATGAATAAAACCTAAGTAAATGTCCGTTCCGTAAAGTGTGGTTAAATTCTCGCTGTTATTTACGCAGGGCAAATGCAAATTGCCCCCAAGCTTCTTTGCCTCATAAATATAAACCCAGGTGCGGTAAAAGCCTCCAAAGTTGTTTATAACAGCTACTATAAACTCTAAAGGATAATGCACCTTTAAATATAAACTCTGGTAGCTTTCCACAGCATAACTTGCCGAATGCGCTTTGCTAAAACTAAAGCCGGCAAAACTTTCCATCTGGTACCAGATAGTTTCTGACACACTTTTATCATATCCTTTTGCGGCACAATTAGCAAAGAATTTTTGACGTATGCTTTTTAAATGCTGCACACCTCTTTTTTTACCGCTCATTAATCTGCGTAACATATCCGCTTCTGCTAAATTTAAGCCGCCGTAATGATGGCCAATTTTTAGAACATCTTCCTGATAGATCATTACACCAAAAGTTTCTTTTAATTGTTCCTCCATAATTGGATGAGCATATTGAATAGTATCCTGGTTATGAAAACGCCGGATAAATTCTTTCATCATTCCGCTACTTGCAACACCCGGACGGATGATAGAACTTGCCGCGGTTAACATTAAATAAGTATCGCATTTTAGTTTACGAAGTAATCCGCGCATGGCAGGACTCTCTACATAAAAACAACCAATAGAATCGCCGTTGCGTAAATGCTCTTTTATTTTTGGATCTTCCATAAAGTCTTTCACTTTATGAATGTCTATATTTATTCCTTTATTTTTCTTAATGAGTTTTACGGCATCGTTAATATGTCCTATTCCACGCTGTGATAAAATGTCCAATTTTTCAAAACCAATTTCTTCTGCCAAATGCATATCCCATTGCACGGTTGGATATCCTTTTGGAGGAAGATCTAATGCAGTGTAATAGGAGAGAGGTAATTCAGAAATTAAAATTCCACCAGCATGAATGGATCTATAATTTGGTGTGCGTTGTAAATTAGATCCTATTTTAAAGATCATGGTTGATATCTCGTCAAGCTCATTTTTTTTAAGCGCGGCTTCTATTTTTTCTTCCGGCATATTTACCAGATTTTCTATTTGTTGTTTTGGTAAGCCAAATACTTTACCTAATTCGCGCACCATACTACGGTCTTTGAAATTGGTAATGGTGCCAAGCAAAGCTGTATGTTTTGGTCCGTATTTATTAAATACATAATCCAATACACAATCACGATCCTTCCAACAATAATCAATATCAAAATCAGGAGGAACAGATCGCTCCGGATTTAAGAAGCGTTCAAAATAAAGGTCTAACGCAACGGGATCAACATCTGTAATTTTTAAACAATAGGCAACAACACTATTAGCACCTGAACCTCGTCCTACATGATAAATTCCTTGAGACATGCTATAACGAATAATGTCCCAGGTAATGAGAAAATATGAAGCAAAGCCCAGGTCATTAATAATTTTTAGCTCATGATCAACTCTTGTTTTTTCATTTGGAACAATCGTTCCGTATCGTTTTTCAAGCCCGGCATAAGCTAATCTTTTAAGTAACCAGGTATCTGCTTCGGCAGATTTCGTAAATAACTTTTTGTTTTTATTGCCTTTAAACTCGACGTCAAAGGCGCACTCAGAAAGTAACTTTTTGGCATTCTCTAATAAAAACTCGTAGCCTTCTAAACGTTTTTCTAAAGAAGCTCTATCAATAAAAAACTCGTTTTCTTTAGCGTGTTGATCTGGTGTTAATTTAGAAATAAGTGTATTAAGGGAAATAGCACGAAGGTGTTTATGGGTTTCAAAATCTTCGGCCCTGGCAAAAGAAACAGGATGAAAAAACACCATTTTCTCTTCCGTGTTTTTATAACGGAACAAGCGTAGAATATCATTTAACCCAGCACCAATAAATTCATTTTCTTTTAATTCTGCGGGGAAATTTTGGAGCCTGTAGATCCAGTAAACGTGTTCGCTTTGAGGAGGCCGGGAGGGCAGGGGATTGCCCGATAGGTTATGTTCCGTTAAAAACTCATTTAAAAAAGAAAACCCATGATGGTTCTTTGCAATGCCGGTATATAAATAATTAAATTCTTCTTTCCCGCGAAACTCAATTCCCGCAAGTACCTTAAGGTTTAATTTATTTTCTTTACAATAACTAAGGCACTCTAAAACGCCGGTAGAGTTATTTATATCTGTAACGACAATAGCTCCAGCACCATGTTGTGCTGCGCGCTGAAGCAATTGCTCAACAGATAATGTGCCGTATTTAAGGCTGTAGAAAGTATGACAGTTGAGCCACATGACATATGTTAAGCGTTTTGTGTTTTAAGCAGTTTTTTATTTGGCTTTTGGTTCATTAGCAAACCGGGACAATGCATAACGGCCTTATCGCCAAAACGCTTGTTTATTTTATCAAGGGTTTGATAAAGGCTAATTTGCTCGTTTGTATTATCAAACAAATTTATTTGCTGATTGCCCTGGCACAGATCGGTTAGTTTAACGCCAATTAAACGAATAAGCATTCGCTTCTCATACAGTTTTTTAAATAATTGTTTGGCAACCGAAATGATCTGGTGATCGAAAGAGGTTAAAGAAATTTTTTGCTGAATGGTGTGTGTGTCAAAATTTGAGTAACGCAATTTAATAACTACACAGCCCGAAACCTTTCCTTCTTTTCGCAGTTGAAAACAA
>JBDSFC010000445.1:0-5360 GCA_039919745.1 Bacteroidia bacterium
GCAAGAATTGGATGACAAAAAGGGAATGGCAAATTCTTATAATAATATTGGTACCATTTATAAAGATCTAGGTGATAACAATAAGGCACTCGAAATTTTTTCAATTTCCTTAAAATTATTTGAAGAAACCAAAAATAAAAAAGGTATTTCTGCAGCTTATAATAATATTGGCAATACATATTTTAATCAGCAGAATTATTCAAAGGCACTTGAAAATTTTGAAGCTGCTCTTAAAATAAAAGAAAAGATAGGCGATAAAAACGGTATGGCTATTTCTTACACAAATATTGGCAACACACTTCTGAAACAAAATAATATTACTGAAGCAAAAAAAATGCAACTATTGGCGCTGGAATTTTCTTCCGAAATTGGAGCTAAAAACATTATGGCAGATGCTTACTTTGCTCTTGCCATATGCGACTCGTTAACCGGCAATTTTAAAAGTGCTTATGCGTATTATAAGTTATTTAAACAATATAACGATAGTTTATTTAATGAAGAAAGCAGTAGAAAAACAGCCCAATTAAGCGCTCAATACGAAAGTGAAAAAAAAGACGCTGAAATAGCCTTGCTAAATAAGGACAAAGAAAAACAAGCAGTCATAACAGAAGCAGAAAATAAAAAACAAATTATTATTATTTGGTCGGGTATTAGTGGTTTATTATTAGTGATAGTCTTTTCTGTTTATATTTTAAATCGCTGGAAACTTACCCGACAACAAAAAGCAATTATTGAAACCCAAAAGCACATTGTAGAAGAAAAACAAAAAGAAATTTTAGATAGTATTCGCTACGCTAAAAGAATACAACAGAGTTTATTACCTTCAGAAAAATATATTACCCGTAACTTAAAACAACACAACTAGTGAAATCAAATTATTTTATTACCTGCCTTATCTTTGTTTTTATCCAAGCAGCTTTATTTGCGCAACAATTTAATATTGATTCATTAAAACTTGTACTGAAAAACGCCAAGAACGATACTACAAGATGTGCTGTTTTAGGATTATTGGCAGAAAGTGCCAATGAACAGGAAATACCGGAATTTAATGATCAGTTATTTAAATTGATCGAAAGAAATTCAGCAGCAACAGGTGATCTAAAGAAATTTTATCTCAAATATTTAGCCTCGGCCAATAATAACCTTGCTTTGATAGAGCAAAATAAAAGTGAGATCGAAAAGGCAATTGTTCACTATAATATTGGCATAAAAATTTGTGAAGAAATTCACAACCAAAATGTGCTTGCATTGATCTACAACAATTTCGGAGTTTTATATTCAGACCAGGGCGATTCGAAAAAGGCCCTTGAATGTTATGAGAAAAGTTTAAAATTATATGAGAATATTAATGATAAGAATGGCATTGCCTACTCTATTTTTTACATAGCTGGTATCTACCGCAACAATGGTGAAATAGAAAAAGCATTGGTTAATTATGAAAAAAGTCTTAAAGTTTTCGAAGCTATTGGCGATAAAAAACTAATAGCAAATGTATTTAATAATATGGGGGCGATTTACCAAATGCAAAACGACCTCACTATGACACTTGACTATTATACCAGGGCATTTAAAATTAACAAAGAGATAAATCATAAAAGCGGAATAGCATATTCTTACAATAATATGGCTTATGTATATAACAGGCTTGGGGAAGTTGAAAAAGCTATCGAGTACTTAGATGAAAGCCTTAAATTAAGAATAGAGTTGGGTGATAAAAAAGGTATTGCCTTAGCCTATTTAAATATCGGATCTATTCACCGCGATAAAGGTGATCCAAAAAAAGCGTTGGAATATTTTACTGAGAGCCTTAAACTACGTGAAGAGGTTGGAGATAAGCATGGTATTTCGCAGACGCTAAATGGCATTGGAAGGCTTTATTTCAAACAAAAAAAATATCCAGAGGCTCTCAATGCGTATTCAAGAAGCATGAAAATAGCCAAAGAACTTGGTTACCCGGATGATATTAAAAAAGCGGCTCAGCTATTAAATGAATATTATAAAACAACTGGTAACTATGCAGCAGCTTTAGAAAACTATGAACTTTATATTACCATGCGCGACAGTATTAATAATACAGAAACGAGGAAGGCCTCTGTAAAATCTCAACTAAAATACGAATATGAAAAAAAAGCTGCAGCTGACAGCGTTAAAGTTTCTGAAGAAAAAAAACTAACCGTTATCCAATTAAAACAAGAAGAGACTCAGCGTTATTTTTTATATGCAGGGTTATTTTTGACATTATTGTTTGGAGGCATTATGTTTAATCGTTTTCGTTTAACAAAAAAGCAGAAAACTATTATAGAAAATCAAAAAACATTTGTTGAACATCAAAAGCACATTGTAGAAGAAAAACAAAAAGAAATCTTAGATAGTATTCGCTATGCAAAACGCATTCAGCAAAGCTTATTGCCCACAGAGAAATATATCAGCAAAAATTTACCGGAAATAAAATAATGAAATTGGCTCATATCCATATATTAAAATTAAAGATCAACAGTATCTGCTTATTCTGTTGTTTGTTTTTTTGCATGGATCTTATTTCTCAAAACACTAAAATTGACTCCCTATTAGGAATAATAAAAACGAGTAAACAGGATACCGTTCAGGTAAACACTCTTATTGCACTGATAAAAACATACCGCAAGGCAAATAATAATATTGAAGCTAAAAAATATTGTTTAAAAGCACTTCCACTTTCAGATAAATTGCAATTCAAAAAAGGAAGTGCTACAGCCAATAATATTTTAGCAAATATTTACCAGGAGGCAGGTAACTATCCTAAATCGCTTGAACATCATTCAAACGCCCTTAAACTTAGAAAAGAACTCGGCGATAATAAAGGTATTGCTGATTCATATAACAATATGGCCAATGTTTACAGAGATCTTGGTGATTATACCCAATCGCTAAAACTTTATTTTGCTTCCATAAAATTTCGCGAAGCAGATGGAGATAAAAGCAGGTTGGCCGGAACGTATATAAATATTGGAGGTGTTTATCAATATTTATATAATAATAAAAAAGCAATAGAAAATTATGAGTTTGCTTTAAAAATAGCAAAAGAAATTGGAGATAAAAGAGTTATTAGTGTTCTATATAATAACCTCGGAATGATAGAATATATCCAGGGAGATTATAAAAAAGGATTCGAATTGCATTTAGCCTCCCTGGAGCTCAGAAAGGAATTAAATGATAAGCCGGGGATTGCAAGTTCCCTGATGAACATTGGTTCTTATTATCAACATATTGGTGATCGCAGCAGAGCTCTTGAAAATCTCCTTCTATCTTTAAAAACACATGAAGAATTAGGGAATCAATACAACATTTGTGATCTCACTGTCCTTATTAGTACAACTTATTTTTCACAAGACAATATTGTTCTTGCGAAAAAATACGAGCAAAAATGTTTAGAAATTGCACGAAATATAGGCGCAAAAAGGCACGTCGCTTCTTGTTATCATATACAGGCCATGTGCGATTCAGCTGAACAAAATTACAGGAGCGCGTTAAATAACCTTATTTTATATAAAGAATTAAACGATAGTATCTATAGCAAAGAAAGTGCGGAAAAAAACTTGCAAATGACCGCTAAATACGAAAACGAAAAGAAAGACAGCGAAATAAAATTGCTTAATAAGGATAAAGAAAAACAAGCTATTATTGCAACTGCAGAAAGCAAAAAACAAAACATAATTATATGGTCTGTGGTAACAGGTTTATTACTTGTTTTAATTTTTTCAGGATTTATCTATAACCGTTGGCAAATTACAAATAAACAAAAATTAATTATCGAAATACAAAAAGACCTGGTAGATAAAAAGCAAAAAGAGATCCTGGATAGCATTCGTTATGCTAAAAGGATCCAACAAAGTTTATTGCCTACAGAAAAATACCTGGAAAAAAATTTAAATACTAAAATTTGATCCAGGCCTGTAAATATTTTTATATCTCAATTGCTTTTATCTTCAGCAACATTTTCTTATTTGGACAAGATAAGGTAATGGATTCATTAAAAAATGAGTTAAAAAAACAAACTGCCACACAAACAGGTTCGGCAAAAGACACATTACGTTGCTCTACTTTAAACGCGTTAATAGAACTCGAATTTGATGATGCAATTTGGCCAAAGTACAATGATGAATTAAAAAAAATTGCTGAAAGCAATTTAAAAGCTATCTCTAAAAACAGTTTTTTATACAAAGTATATTCAAGGTATCTCGCTTCTGCCTTAAACAATATTGGTTATATAAAAAATCAAAAAGGAGAGCCATTAGAAGCGAGAAAATATTACGAAAAAAGTTTAAGGATACAGACAGAGATAGGAGACAAAAAAGGAATGGCAGCTTCCATTAATAACATTAGCCTCATCCTCTTAAATCAGGGGTTAACGGAAAAGGCTTTAGAATTGTCTTTTAAAAGTTTAGAGATCCAGGAAGAGATCTGTGATAAATATGGCCTGGCTTATTCTTTGAACAATATTGGTGACATTTATCAAAGTAAAGGTGCAATTAACAAAGCCCTGGAGTATTTTATTAAAAGCTTAAAGCTGCAGGAAGTTGTTGGCAATAAAGAAGGAATGGCTAACACGCTTAATAATCTTGGAATTATTTATTTCGGGCAAGGCGACAATTTAAAAGCGCTTGAATATTACACAAAAAGTTTAAAATTATCAGAAGGAATTGGTAATAAAGAAGGGATGGCCAATTCGTATAATAATATTGCAATGATATACGATGTTCAAAAAAATAGTCAAAGGGCTATTGAGTGTGGTAATAAAAGTCTCATCCTTTATAAAGAGATCGGAAACTCATCAGGAGTTGCATACATTTTAAACAATATTGGTTCCGTTTATTCAAAAAACGGTGAATTAGATACTGCCCTGGCCTATTTTAAAAAGAGTTTAGAAATAGAAGAAGAAATTAACGATAAAAAAGGAATTTCATTTTCACTCAACCTTATTGGAGAATTGTATCTAAGGCAAAAGAAAATCGATGAGGCTTTAAAATATTCCTTAAGGTCAATGCAAATAAGTAAAAAATTAGGATACCCGCAAAGCATTAAAAACGCTGCAAATTTGCTAAAACAGGTATATCAATTAAAAAACGATCATAAAAATGCCTTCATAAATTATGACCTGTATATTCAAATGAGTGATAGTATAAATAATCGTGAAACCCGCCAGGCGTCTCTTAAAAGTCAGTTAAAATACGAATACGAGAAAAAAGCAGCCGCTGATAGCGTTAAAGTTGTAGAAGAAAAAAAACTAACTACGGTGAAATTTAAGAATGAGCAAAACCAACGCTATTTTTTATATGGAGGTTTAGGATTAACTATTTTATTTGGAATTTTTATGTTTAACC
>JBDSFC010000458.1:0-3114 GCA_039919745.1 Bacteroidia bacterium
TTTTCCGTTGTTTTTACGGTATACAGCTTCAAATTCAGATTTTGAAATTGGTTTACCATTAATTGTCATTACAACAGGTTCTTGCGCTTTACTATAATTCACAAATGCTCCCAGAGCTAAAGCAACAGCAACAACTTTATTCATTTTCATAATTCTAGATAATTTATTTTTTGTTATTATACTTAATGGCCTTTTTAAAACAGGACTATCACATACACTTTAAAATTCTGCGTAAAATTAGTTTTTTTTTGATAAAAATGGTTATTTAATTAGCTCTGCTAATTTTTCGTCCAAAGCAGGGCCGCGTAAATTTTTAGCAACGATCTTACCTTCTTTATCCAATAAAATATTTTGAGGAATACTTGTAATATTATAGATCTTACCGGCTTCATTACCCCAGCCTTTAAGGTCACTTACATGTTGCCAGGTTAAATGATCTTTTTGAATAGCTGCTAACCATGCATCTTTGTTTGAATCAAACGAAACGCCTAAAACAGTAAAGCCTTTATCTTTAAAACGGTTAAATGCCAAAACAACATTTGGATTTTCCTGTCTGCAAGGACCGCACCACCTAGCCCAAAAATCAACCAAAACATATTTACCTTTAAAATCGGTTAAGCTAATTGGTTTTCCTTCGGGAGAATTTTGAGAAAAATTGGTTGCTTTATTTCCAACAATTGTGCCTTTTATGGCGTCAACACGTTGTGTTGCCAGTTTAATGAATTTAGTGTTCTCGATACTTTTATCAACATAACTTAAAGCCTCAATAACAGTTTCCATTGGAATATTTGGGTTATTAAAATCATTGTAAATAATAAAACCGCTTACCGCAGATTTTGAGTGCGTTTTAATGAAGTTTTTTAGTCCGTCAATGAATTTCACGTTTAGGTCCTGAAACTCGTTCTTGATCTTTTCCATGGTAGCCTGATCACCTGTTTGAGAAGCTGTACCATAATCAGCTTGCATTTGTTGTTGTTGTGCAACAAAATTACTGATCATACTACGGTATTCGATATAGTCTTTTTGGGTTTGACCACCTGTAACTGAAGAATAAAGAATAGAATCTCCAATAAGAGTTGCTTTTAAGGGCGCTTCATCAGCAAAAAAGATATAATTTGGTTGCTCGTTAATGTTGTTTGAAGTAGTAAACCAATACATATTCGGATCAACACTTTTTACATTAAAGCTGAATTTTCCATTTACTACTTTTGACGAATCGCTATAATTTTTTTCGTCCCATTTATGGTGCAGATAAATTGTTTTTCCTGAAAAATTGCGAATAGTTCCATCAATTTTAACAGGAAATGTTTTTGCCTGTTTTTGTGCGATTGCAGATCCAAAAATTAAAAATGGAATAAGTATAAAGAGTTTTTTCATCATAGGATTGTGTAATACAACAAATATACCAAAGCTTTAAGTTAATTGATTTTGTTTTAGAAATTTTAACAACAAAAAACCCCTCAATTTCTTGAAGGGTTTTTAAAGATCTTATATTAAATTAGAAATGCCATAGGTCATGTTCCCATCTGAAAATATCCATTTTAATACGGTCAGATTCCAATAAAGCATCAATACCTCTTGAATATTCCATAATGGCTCTGCCATATACATTTGTTTCTCGCGAAATTGTGCTTGCAAATTGTCTTTTCCAAAAAATATCTTCAAAAGTTCTGCGCTCACTATCGTTTTTAGTATTAAAAACTTCATGCTTAGCAAAGAATGGACGGCAAGATGGGAAATACACCCAAAATTGTTCTCTTGGAGCCTCTTTTTCTTCATCATAGGTAAAAACACCCATTCCAACAATACGCACTTCTAAAACCGATTTTTGTTTATCAAAGAACCAATCTTCTTTTAATCTGAATGTTCTGATCTGTCTTAAGATAGTTAATGAATCACACTGGAAAATTTTAGTACTTACCTCAGTCCCATCAGGAGTATATGAAGTTTGATCTGTAGAATCGCATTTTTTTAGCTTATCTCTAATAGCAGAAAGTTCTAAAGGAATTTGAAATTCATCATCAGCAAAAGCAATGATCTGCCCTTGTAGGATGTATTTTGCCAATAACTGAAAAAGAGACATTCTACCGGTAACAAATTCAACCGGGTAGTACAATGGCTGATTTACTTTTTCACGCATATCCACTTCGCGCCAAACGCGTTTTTCCCAGGTAACATCTCCTTCACGAAGGTGCGTGTACGGAATAAAACGACGGTTTACAGCATTTTCTTTATCATAGATACCATCTTTGTAGTCGCCGGGCTGAAAAATGCCTTGCTGCGCAGACGCTGCTAATGATAAAACTGTTAATATGGTAAAAAATAGATTTTTCATATTATTTTACTTTTAAAGTTACACCTGGTATATTTCTAACTGTTCCGTCAGGACCTTTAGCCTTAACGTTCTCGAAGAAAATTTTACTACCAACACCTGCTGAACTTAAAATACTACGTGCTTCTGAAGATAAACTATTTCCAGGGCAACCAACAGATTTTAAAGCTCCTTTTACAACAGCGCTTAATTCAAATGAAACAACGATAAATTTAGCATCAAAGTCAAAACCAGCTAACTCAGCACCAACACCACCAATTTGACCTAATTCTACTTTTTTAACCTCAACGTTACCTGTTTTACCACCCACTTTTGCAACTGGATCAGGAATTTTCTTAACACGAATTGCTTGTGCAGGACCTTGTGATTTACCTTTAGCTGAAACGCTAACCATACAAGTACCAGGGCTTGTTGCTCTCACAACAAATTTACCACCAGAACCGGTTTTAGTTGCGCCACAACCAGAAATATTAACTTGTAGATCAGTTGGAGAAACACCTGCCGCAGAAACCTGGATAGGATTATCAACACCAATATACATAACGTTCATTTTCACTAACTGAACGGCAACTGCAGGAGCAGCAACCATGTAAGTACCGTGGAAAGGATAGTTCTCAAAAGTTCCATCAGGTTTTTTAAATTTGATAACACCGCCAAATTTTTGCTCACCTTGTCCGCCTGTACCAACTGAGTATTTACCCATACCGCCTTCGATAGGAACAGCAGTTCCACCAGCAGCGTTTAAAGAGTCAGCACCCATTAATACCTGCATCATATCAGCA
>JBDSFC010000546.1:0-4892 GCA_039919745.1 Bacteroidia bacterium
GCATCGGAGCGTAAACCGGAAGAGAAAGACCTTTACCGTGAGGAGAAATATGCCTCAGTGTATGAGATCAACATGTTGCGTTGTATCTTCTGTGGATTGTGCGAAGAAGCTTGTCCGAAAGAAGCGATCTTTTTAACGGACCGTTTAGTGGATACAGAATATGAAAGAGAAGATTTTATTTACGGTAAAAGCAAATTAACTGAAAAAGTAGACAAGCGCATTGATGTGTCAAAGCGCCAAACGTTAGAAGTTGCGGCGTTTAAAAAATTACCGGGATTAAAACACAATGAGATGTGGGAAGGTAAAAAAATTGATAAAGGAAATAAACATTAGTCAATATAATTAAAAGAATATGTTAGGATACACAATTACACAATGGCTTTTCGGGATACTTTCCTTTCTGTCCATCATGTTTGGTTTAATGGTAGTGTTTAGCCGCAACCCGGTTAACTCTGTTTTATATTTAGTGCTTACTTTTTTCTGTATTGCCGGTCATTACTTATTAATGAACGCGCAGTTTTTAGCTGTGGTTCATATTGTTGTATATGCAGGCGCTATTATGGTACTCTTCTTGTTCGTGATAATGTTAATGGACTTGAACCAGGATAATGAACCACAAAAGACTTGGATCACTAAGATCATTGCAGCTATTGCAGGTGGCATGTTGTTATTTGTTTTAGTAGGGTCATTAAAAGGAAGTGAGCAATTAGGCTTAAGCTCTTACGGTTCTTCACAAATTGGATTAGTAAAAAATTTAGGAAAAGTATTGTTCAGCGAATTTTTATTCCCGTTCGAGATCGCAAGTATATTATTACTTGCTGCATTAGTGGGATCAATTATGATAGCCAAAAAAGAAATTAAATAAAAAAATTGTAAATATGATTAATGGAATTTCAATAAATTATTACTTGTTACTTAGCGCGGTACTATTTATTATTGGTGCTATTGGTGTTATGGCACGTCGTAACTCCATCATTATTTTTATGTGCATTGAATTAATGTTGAATGCTGTGAATTTATTATTGGTTGCATTTAGTACATTACATGCCGATGCAAGCGGACAGGTATTTGTGTTTTTTATTATGGCTGTTGCTGCTGCTGAGGTTGCGGTTGGACTGGCCATTTTAAGTATGATATACAGAAATGTAAAAACTATTGATACGGATATATTAAGTAATTTAAAAAATTAGTTTTCGGTTTATGATTAAGTTGATCGGTTTAGTTCCTTTATTTCCCCTCATAGGGTTTTTAATAAACGGATTCTTTGGTAAAAAAATAAGCAAAGGCTTAAGCGGTATTATTGCTTCGGTAAGTATTTTGGCTTCGTTTATTTTATCTGTTTTAATTTTCATGGAATTAAATCATTCTGAAAATAAATCACACATTGTAAATTTATTTTCATGGATAAACTCAGATACCCTTATTATTCCTTTCGAACTATTGGTTGATCCTTTATCTTCTTTATTCTTATTGATCATCACAGGCATTGGTTTTTTAATTCATATTTACTCTATTGGTTATATGAGCCACGATGAAGGTTTCGCGCGTTTCTTCACCTACTTAAATCTTTTTGTGTTCTTTATGTTGTTGTTGGTTTTGGGAAACAACTACTTAATTATGTTCGTTGGCTGGGAAGGTGTAGGTTTATGTTCTTATTTATTAATTGGTTTCTGGTTTAAGAACACTGCATACAATAATGCTGCAAGAAAAGCTTTTGTGATGAACCGTATCGGTGACTTAGGATTTTTATTAGGAATTATTTTAGTGTTCGTTACATTTGGTAGTATTTCTTACAACGAGGTTTTTGCAAAAGCAGGAACTGTTCCAACACACGTTATTACTTGTATCGCTTTATTATTATTTGTTGGTGCTATGGGTAAATCAGCACAACTTCCTTTATATACATGGTTGCCTGATGCGATGGCTGGCCCAACTCCAGTATCTGCTTTGATCCATGCAGCAACCATGGTTACTGCAGGTATTTATATGATCGTTCGTTCAAATGTATTTTATTCTATCAGTGAAGTGGCCAGCGAAACGGTTGCCATTGTTGGTGTGATCACTGCATTATTTGCTGCAACGATCGGCTTATTTCAAAACGATATTAAAAAGATCCTTGCTTATTCAACCGTATCACAATTAGGTTTAATGTTTTTAGGTTTGGGTGTTGGCGCTTACAGTTCTTCTGTATTTCACGTAACAACACACGCGTTCTTTAAAGCATTATTATTCTTAGGTGCAGGTTCTGTAATTCACGCAATGGGCGGGGAACAAGATATTCGTAAAATGGGCGGATTAAGTTCAAAAATAAAAATTACGTTTATCACTATGTTAATTGGAACAATTGCCATTAGCGGTATTCCTCCCTTCAGCGGTTTCTTTTCTAAAGACGAAATTTTAGCACATGCTTATGAACACAGTCCGGTACTTTGGTTCTTTGGGCAAGTAGCATCAATGTTAACTGCTTTTTATATGTTCCGTTTATTGTTCCTTACTTTTTACGGAAAATTCAGGGGCACACACGACCAGGAACATCATTTGCACGAGTCGCCACCATCTATGACCTTTCCATTAATTGTTCTGGCAATATTTTCTGTGTTAGGCGGTTTATTAGGCTTACCTGAGTTCTGGCATATGCCAAACTGGATGGCCAACAACCTCGAAACCGTTATTTTAAGAAAAGATCCAAGCACTATGCCTCACGAAACAGAATGGATGTTGATGGGCATTGCCGTATTAGCTGCCATTGCTACGATCTATTTTGCCTATATCGTTTACATGCAAAAGAAAACGCTTCCGCTTAAAGAAGGTGATAAAATGCCGGGCTTTCAAAAACTGGTTTATAACAAATTTTATGTAGATGAATTTTACAATGCGGTAATCACTAAACCGTTAGATGTACTTTCTGTTGCTTTTCATAAATTCTTTGATATACAAATTATTGATGGTATTGTAAATGGTGTTGGCTCAGCTGTTAAAGGCATTGGCTCCGGGATCAGGCTTTTACAACAAGGTAACATTGGTTTTTATGTTATCAGTATGGTAATAGGTATTGTGTTTATTATGTTATTAACCTTTTTAATTTAGGATACAGGAATTTATGTTGACAGCTTTATTAATCTTATTTCCGTTACTTGCCGGCCTTTTAGTTTTCTTTGTAAAAGGAAATGCCGCCCGTAACCTTGCACTTGGCTTTTCGATCATTGAATTCGGATTAGCCCTGGTTGCTTTTTGTATGTTTAAACATAATCCGGATGCTTGCATGTTAACCTTCGATCATGCCTGGGTTAAATCACTTGGCATTCATTTCTCGGTTGGTATAGATGGTATGGCGTTATTAATGATAATGCTAACTACTTTTTTGGTTCCGTTAATTATTCTTTCTTCTTTTAAAAATGATTACAACAATCCAAATAATTTTTATGGACTTATACTATTAATGCAAATGGCTTTGGTTGGTGTATTTACCGCCAATGATGGCTTTTTGTTTTATGTGTTCTGGGAGTTAGCGTTAATTCCAATTTATTTTATTTGTTTGTTATGGGGTGGAGAAGATCGCGGAAGAATTACATTTAAATTCTTTGTGTACACTTTATTTGGTTCACTATTTATGTTGGTGGGATTAATTTATTTATACAATCATACTAATGTTGATGGGTTAAAATCATGGGCTGTACAAGATCTTTATAACGCAGGAAGAGCATTAACTGAAACACAACAAAGCGCTGTGTTCTGGATGATCTTTATTGCCTTCGCTATTAAAATGCCTGTTTTTCCTTTACACACATGGCAGCCGGATACATATGTTACTGCGCCAACGCAAGGCACCATGCTCCTTTCAGGGATCATGCTAAAAATGGGAACCTTTGGGGTGATCAAGTGGTTATTGCCAGTTGTTCCTTTAGGTTTAGAGAAATGGGGCGGAACTGCAATAGCACTTTCGGTTGTTGGTATTGTTTACGCATCTATTATTGCTATCAGCCAAAAAGATTTTAAACGTTTAATAGCTTATTCATCTATAGCTCACGTAGGTTTAATTAGCGCGGGTATTCTTTCTGCCAACCAACAAGGTATTCAAGGCGCTATTATGCAAATGTTAGAGCATGGTGTAAATGTGGTTGGTTTATTTTTTATTGCTGATATTTTATTCCGTCATACCGGAACCCGTGAGATGGATAAATTAGGAGGCATTCGGGGTATGAATGGAAACTTTGCAGTGTTATTCTTAATCATTTTGTTAGGCTCGGTTGCGTTACCATTAACCAATGGTTTTGTTGGCGAGTTTTTATTGATCAATGGTGTTTATCAATTCAGCGCTACTATGGCAGCTTTTGCCGGATTAACAGTAATTCTTGGAGCAGTGTATATGTTACGCGCGTATCAAAAAATTATGTTAGGTGATCGTAATGATTCAAATGTTGCTTTTGGTTCTTTAGCTGGCACCGATAAAATTGTATTAAGTATTATTTGTGTTGTTGTTGTTGCTTTTGGTGTTTATCCAAAACCATTAAACGATGTTGCTGAAGAAGCAGTTAAAATGATAATGTTAAACTTAAAATAAAATTTAATTATCGATCCGGGATTTTGAAATCTTTAATCCTGAATCTTTAATCTTTAATCGAAATATATGAAAGGACTATTAATTATAAGTGGACTGGGAATTTTAGCAATGCTTGCTGAGATCTTCAAGTTTAAAAAATTATTGTTTCCAATGGTTTTACTTGGAATTGTTGCAGCTTACGCTTTCAATTTCATGGAATGGAAAACAGGAATGAGCATTCCTTATTTTGATAACATGATCGGTTTTGATAAACTGGCCATTGCTTTCTCAGGAATTATTATCGCTACCGCTTTCTTTTGGTTCATTTTAGCTAATGATTATTTTGAACATG